>JAJRXD010000010.1 GCA_024276465.1 Deltaproteobacteria bacterium | reverse complement strand
TTGACCGGAACGTGCCGCGCAAGCCCCGTCCCGAATGCTTTCGGGATAAGCGGGGAAAAGCGGCACAGATCAAAATATAAATATTATTTACCGGGAAGCCCCGTCCCGAATCCTTTCGGGATAGGCGGGGAGCTTCACATTTGAAATTGATTTAATTAATACTGCTTACCAGCAACCCTCTGTTTTGTTGTCCTGCTCTACTTGTTGATGAATGGAGACCAGACAGGATCTGATTTTTCTCCCTTTCCATGCGTTATTTTTTTCTGGCCTGTTCCGTCAGCTCTCATGATATATATTTCCTTATGTCCGCTTCTGTTAGAACTGAAAGTTAAGAATCGACCATCAGGTGACCATGCCGGGTCTTCATTGTTTCCCTGTTCATATGTAAGTTGCTGAATATATTGTCCGTCAGAACCGATAATATGAATGTTAAATTTACCATCTGTCAGGCCTGTGTATGCAATTTTATCTCCCAATGGTGACCATGAAGGGGATGTATTGTAATTCCCTTTATAAGTCAGCCTTTTAATCTTCCCTGTTTTAACATTCAGGCGATAAATTTGTGGAGTTCCAGAACGGCTGGAAACAAAAACAATTTTTCCCCCATCCGGTGACCATGCGGGCGAAACATCTGTTGCCCAGTTACGGGTCATTCTTTCCAGAGCACCGTTTTTTACAGTAATTACATAGATTTCAGAATTACCGTTATTCAAACTCAATGTCAAGGCAATTTTTTTCCCATCCGGTGACCACGAGGGAGCAATATTGATACCCTGTTTCCGTGAAATTTTTTTCACCCCCCCTTTATAGATGTTTTTGATATAAAGATCAGGATTGCCGTCTTTATATGATGTAAAAGCAATTTTTTTTCCATCCGGCGACCATTCAGGAGAGATTGTCAGGGAACTGTAATAGGTGATTTGCTTGCTGTTGTAGCCGTCATAGTCCATGATAAATATGTTTTTTGTGCCAGCTGAATTTTTTACAAAAGCTATTTTTGTATCAAATATTGCCTTTTCCCCCGTGAGTTTTTCAAAAATTTCATTAGAAAACCTGTGCGCCATTAACCGATAATCATCAATTTCCCCTTCATATCTTTTTCCTGTTATAAAACGTCCCTGCACAGCATCAAAAACGCGAAGCTCAACATTAAGCTTGTTGAATTCCTTTATGCGAAAGCCACCTGTAACAACAGCTTCTGCTCCGACAATAGATAAAATATCCCACTTGATTTTGTCACTTGTAAGCCCCTCCAGATAAGAATCGTCTATGGCGCTTGAATCAATTATTTTGAACAAACCTGAGAACTCAAGATTGCTGGAAATGACCAGAGGCATTTTTATGGAAATATTTTTTTTGTCCTGCCTGTTTTCAATATTTTTGAACCTTGGAACCAGTATGGGAAAACGGATTGAAGATGGAGAATGGATATCGATATATACTTTCCCCTCTGAATCAGAAAAAGAAGAAAAGAGAGAAACAATTAAAATAAATAATAAAGATGCAGGAAATTTTTTCATGGCTTGAATTTATAAATCTTCCGGGATAAAACGTATCCCAATTTCCAGATGTTTTTCCCTGAAACCCGTTGGAAGGGGGGGCAGGGGAGATGCCTTTTTAATGGCCCTGATAACTGACCTGTCCAGTTTAGTATCGCCTGATTTTTTCTCAAAGTCTATATTGAGGATTTTTCCGCTCCTGTCAATTTTTATAATAACGATTGCTTCAAGATGCCTGCTTTTCCGGTAGTCATAACTTGGAAGAATCCATTCATTTTGGATTTTTCTCCATATTGAATGATAATAACGGCTGAAGCGAAGATTTGCAGTGCCTGCACCTGCCGCGGGTTGAGAACCTGTGCCGGCAGCACCCCCCCGGGAATCATCTGATATGCTGTTTTTGGAATCATCTGAAATGTTAGTGTTTTTTGTTCCCCTTTTTGTTCCCTTAATTTTAACCTTTTTAGGTATAGTCAGCATTGCGTGAGATCTTTTGCCGGTTGTTTTAACATAAGAGGCAATAGAGTCAGGGCCGTTCCATAATGACCCTTTCCGAATTTTTGAAATACCCTGATTTTTATTCTTTGAAACTGAAGAAACAGGGGGCATATCTACAAGATTTACTGAATACACAGGCGAATAAAAGATTTTTTCTGATCTGTCCGGTGGTTTGCCTAAAAGGTACATGATTACGGCAAGATGAATGAAGAGGGAAATCAGAACCATCCATCTCAGCTTTGGTTCGGCTTGATTTGATCTCAGGATAGAATGCTGAGCTGTCATTTTTCCTCAAAAGGAGTGGTTACGATCCCAAGCTTTTCGATCCCTGCATTTTTTATTTCAGCCATTACCTGTATTACAAATTCATAAGGCAGTGTCCTGTCTGCTTTGAAAAACATCTGATTGTCAGTTCGCTGTTTAATAATTTTTATGAGTTTTTCTCTGAGCTGGGATATATCCACCTGCATTTTATTAAGGAATATTTTTTTATCTTTTGTAAGTGTTATTGTCAGGAGTTCCTGATCGGCAGCTATGTTTTTTGCGGTTACTTTTGGCAAATCAACATCTACCCCATGCTGTACAAGAGGAGCTGTCACCATGAATATGATCAGCAGAACCAGCATGACATCCACAAAGGGTGTAATGTTAATTTCAGATAATGGTTGGGAATCTTTTGTGTTGTTTAACATTGCTGTTGTTTTTTGACAGTCTCAATATGCCTTTCAATAATGTTTAAAAACTCGGATGAAAAATTATTCATCTCGGAAGATATGACCCTGATTTTATTCAGATAATGATTGTATGCCACAACAGCAGGGATTGCAGCAAGAAGCCCGAAAGCGGTTGCAATCAGAGCCTCTGAAATGCCGGGTGCAACAGTAGCAAGGTTTGCCGACCCCCTGATTCCGATCTGTCTGAAGGCATCCATTATTCCCCAGACAGTTCCAAACAGTCCTATAAACGGGGCGGTACTGCCTGTTGTGGCAAGAATATTCAGATGCTTCTCTAACCGCGCATGTTCTGAAATGGCAGCCTGCTCAAGCGTTCTTTTTATGCTCTCAATCCCAAAGTCCTGGGACAGCACAATGCCTGGTCCGGTTTGTGGAGAGTTTTGAGAGGGATCTTTCTTTATGTTTTGATGTTTTTGTAATTCCATAAAACCTGACCTGAAAATTTCCGACAAAGGACTTTGCTGAAATTTCTTTGCTTCCCTGTATGTGTCTGAAAGACGGGAGTTTTCCCAGAACATGTTAAGAAAAGTTTCAGACTCTTTAAATACAGAACGAAACAGCATGAACTTAAAGAGCATGATCCCCCAGCAGCAAACCGATAGAAGTAAAAGGATGATTATAACAGCCTTGACAACAGGTCCTGAGTGGAGGGCAAGCTGCCACACATCACCCTTAAGGCCAGGAGCAATATCCGTTGATGTAACTGCAAGAGGGATCAGAGGCAGATTGGAAAAGCTTATCATTCCAGTTCCTCTATTGCCTTCTGAATGCGGTTTAAGCCCTTTTCAATGTTTTCAAAAGATGTGGCATATGAAAGCCGGATGTTGCTGTCTGCACCAAATCCCAGGCCTGCTACTACTGCCACATGTGAAGATTCCAGCAGGTATTTAGCAAGGGATGATGAGTCGGCAATTTCATGTTTTGCCGATTTTTTCCCAAAGACGCCCGAAACATTGGGAAAGGTGTAAAAGGCTCCGGTTGGGTTGTAACAGGAAAATCCAGGGATTGAGTTAAGCCTCTCTACCATGTACTTTCTTCTTTTGTCAAACGCACCAAGCATCTCCGTTATAAAATCCTGTGGGCCTGAAAGGGCTTCAAGGCTTGCCTTCTGGGCAATTGAGGTAGGATTTGATGTGCTCTGACTTTGTATGTTCGTCATGGCAGTAATTATTTCCCTGGGTCCTGCAACATAACCAATCCTCCAGCCGGTCATGGAGTAGGATTTTGAGACACCATTGACTATTATAGCCTGGTTTTTTACCCCTGGTTCCACAGTTGCGATGCTGTAAAATTCAAAGCTGTCATAGACAATTTTTTCATAAATTTCATCGCTTATGACCGTGATTCCCCTGTCCATAACAACATCGGCAATCTGTTTGAGTTCATCCTTTGTATACGATGCGCCTGTAGGGTTGGAAGGGGAATTGAGAATCAGGGCTTTAGTGTTTGAGGTTATTTTAGCAGACAGGTCTTCGGCGGTAATTTTGAAACCGGTTTTTTCCTGAGTTTCAATAAAAACAGGTGTTGCACCTGCAAGATAAACCATGTCAGGATAGGAAACCCAGTAAGGACTTGGAATGATTACCTCATCTTGTTCATCAAGCAGTGCCTGGCAGATGTTATACAGGCAATGTTTTGCTCCGCATGAAATAAGAACTTCGTTTGTGTCATAATCAAGGTTGTTGTCTTTTTTGAATTTTTCACATACTGCTTTTTTCAATTCCTCTATGCCGCCTGCAGGTGTGTACTTGGTAAATCCATCCTCAATTGCTTTTATCGCAGCCCTTTTAATGTTCTCTGGTGTGTCAAAGTCAGGTTCTCCTGCCCCAAATCCTATAACGTCAATACCCCTGGCCTTCATGGCCTTAGCCCTGGCAGATACTGCCAGGGTGGGGGAAGGTTTTATTTTATTCATCCGTTTTGAAATAATCATTGTAAATAACTCCTTTTCCCTTAAAGTTTTTCTGAAAGTTTTTTGTATACTATTTCAGGCACCAGCCCTTTAACGTCTGCACCTGACCTGGCCGCGGATTTGATCATCTTAGAGTTTACATAAAACCATCTCAGGCCTGTCATCATGAAAATAGTGTCAATATTCCTGTCTAACTTTCTGTTCATAAAGGTCATCTGGAATTCATACTCGAAATCTGACATTGCCCTTAAACCCCTCAGAATCACATGCACACGTTTACGCTTTGCATAGTCCACAAGAAGCCCGTTAAATGAATCTACTTCAACCCTGGGATTATCTCCCAGGGCTGTTTGAATCATCTCTTTTTTTTCTTCTACGGAAAAAAAAGTTTTTTTGTCCGGATTATTGGCAACAGCAACTATAATCTTATCAAATATATGTAAAGCCCTTTCAATGAGGTTCATATGACCATTTGTTATCGGGTCAAAAGACCCCGGATAGATGCAGATTCCTGACTGTTTTTCTTCCATGGTAATCTCTTTGTTTTCGATTTAGCTCTGCCATGCAGGGTTCTTACTTTCTAACGAATTTTGAATTTTTTATCAAGTAAGAAAATCATGCTGCATGGAAATAAAAACGAGTGCTGTCAAATTTATTTTTTCATTGCTTGTTTTGAAAAAAAATTATATGTATTTCATTTGCTAATTTTAAAGCAGGCAAAAAATGCTTAGACCTCATATTTTAGAATTTGAACAATATCTGAGGATTGAGAAAAACGTATCTGAACATACTCACAGAAACTATCTTCATGATTTGAGGGAGTTTGAAAGATTTTTAACTGAAGGATATTCAGGCAGAATCAGAGAAATCAGAAAAATTGACAACTTTGCAATACGATCATATCTTGCTTTTATCTCAAAGAAGAACAAAAAGACTTCTCAAGCCAGGAAGCTTTCCTGTCTCAAGTCTTTTTTTAAATTTCTTGTAAGAGAAGGTGTTATTTCGAACAACCCGGCACAAACTGTCCGAACACCCAAGCTTGAAAAGCACCTCCCCATGCACATGACCGTTGACGAGATTTTTGCCCTTCTGGATTCCCTGCCAGACGATACCACGGCTCACGCCAGGGACAAGGCTGTTTTTGAGGTGATGTATTCAACAGGTATCAGGGTGGGCGAACTTGTTAAACTTAACTGCTGTGATATTGATTTTAATATTGGCACAATAAAAGTTAAGGGAAAGGGTGGAAAAGAAAGGATTGTTCCAATAGGTGAAAAGGCGGTTGAGTGTGTTAAAAGCTATCTTGAAAAAAGCAGTGGGTTACACAAAAGATATTACACAGGACGAAACAGGATTGAAATGCCTGTGTTTCTTAATATGCGTGGAGGGCGT
This sequence comes from Deltaproteobacteria bacterium, assembly GCA_024276465.1. Classification (GTDB taxonomy): domain Bacteria; phylum Desulfobacterota; class WTBG01; order CAIYCZ01; family CAIRTM01; genus JAJRXD01. Next base: position 32,471 of record JAJRXD010000010.1, on the reverse strand, counting down.
ATTACAGCAAGAAGCGTGGGAAGGATTGTTGAGAAGAAGGTAATGAAATTCGGGTTGCAGAAAAAGATAAGCCCGCATGCAATCCGGCATACTTTTGCTACACACATGCTCAATGCAGGAGCAGATCTGCGGGCTATACAGGATTTTTTGGGACATTCAAGCTTGTCAACAACCCAGAGGTATACCCATCTGAATGTTGATAAGCTGACTGAAATTTATGACAGATCGCACCCGAGAAGCAAAAGAAAGCATTCCGGGTGACAATCGGAGAGGTTAATAGTCTATGCATACACTTTATGGTACAACCATACTTGCTGTTAAAAATGGTAAAAAAATATGTATTGGTGGAGATGGTCAGGTAACATTCGGCAATTCTGTGCTTAAGCACAGGGCAAAAAAAATAAGGCGTCTTTACCAGGACAAAGTTCTTGCAGGTTTTGCCGGTGCTACGGCTGATGCGTTTACATTGTTTGAAAGGTTTGAAAAAAAACTCGAACAATATAATGGAAACATCGCCAGGTCAGCAGTTGAGCTTGCCAAGGACTGGAGGTCGGATAAAATCTTAAGAAGACTTGAAGCCATGCTGGTAGTGGGAAATGAAGAACACCTGTTTATAATTTCAGGTAACGGAGATGTGATTGAACCTGACGACGATGTTACTGCCATTGGTTCAGGAGGGTCTTTTGCACTGGCTGCTGCCAGGGCGCTGTTAAGGCATTCAAACCTGAAAACAGGAGACATTGTAAGACAGGCCATGGAAATTGCAGCTGAAATATGCATTTATACTAACAGTGAAATATGTGTTGAAGAACTGTAACAGTATTTATGAAAACAGGAATGGACATGATTTTTGTAAACTCGTAATTTTTTAAGGTGAATATAATATAATGAAACCGTTAAATCCTAAAGAGACAGTGGCTGAGCTTGACAAGTTTATTATAGGGCAGAACAAGGCGAAAAAGGCTGTGGCTATAGCCTTGAGAAACAGGTGGAGAAGGCAGCAGGTGCCTGAAGAGCTCAGGGATGAAATAGCGCCTAAAAATATTATCATGATAGGAGCAACAGGTGTTGGCAAAACTGAAATTGCAAGAAGGCTTGCAAAGCTTGCTCAGTCACCATTTTTGAAAATAGAAGCATCTAAGTTTACAGAAGTGGGATATGTTGGACGTGATGTTGAATCCATGATACGCGATCTTACTGAACTGGCTGTAAAACAGATAAAGGATGAAGAAGCAGAAAATGTTCAGGTAAAATCTTATGAGATTGCTGAAGAGAAGGTGCTTGATCTTCTGCTTCCGCCCCCTCCTGCTAAACCTTTAAATTCCTCTCTGGCAACGCACCAGGATGCAGGAAATTTCACCCAGGAAAGTTCAGACAGGGGAGCTGTTTCCACACGTGAAAAACTTCGCAAAATGTTCAAGGATGGCAAGCTGGATGAAAGGGAGGTTGAACTTGAAATTACTCAGCAGAATATTCCTGTTGTTGAAATATTTTCCTCATCCGGCATTGAAGATATGGGCATTAACATGAAGGACATGTTTGGCAACATTTTCCCCAAAAAGACCAAAAAGAGAAGAGTGAAGATCCCTGATGCAATAGAAATTATTGCCAGGGAAGAGGCCCAGAAGCTTATTGATATGGACAAGGTCACGAAAATGGCTGTTCAGAGAGTTGAACAGTCTGGGATTATATTTCTTGATGAGATTGATAAGGTGGCAAGCAGGGACCAGGGACATGGGCCGGACGTGTCCAGAGAGGGTGTCCAGAGAGACCTTTTGCCGATTGTAGAGGGTTCTACGGTGACTACAAAATACGGCATGGTAAAAACAGACCATATACTTTTTATTGCCTCAGGGGCTTTTTATGTTTCAAAACCATCAGATCTTATCCCGGAACTTCAGGGAAGGTTTCCCATAAGGGTTGAGCTGAATTCACTTACCAAGGAGGACTTCATAAAGATACTTACAGAGCCGCAAAATGCATTGATTAAACAATATATTGCGCTTATGGAAACAGAGGGGGTGGATCTGGTTTTTCAGGAAAATGCCATAGAAAAAATTGCTGAAACAGCCACAACTGTTAATGAAAAGACAGAGAATATCGGGGCAAGAAGGCTTCATACAATACTGGAAAAGTTGCTTGAGGAGATCTCCTTTGATGCTCCTGATCTGAAAGGAAAAAAAATTGTTATTGATGCATCATATGTTTCTGAAAGGCTGGAAGATTTAATACAGGATGAAGATTTAAGCCGGTATATTTTGTGAAAAGAAGCAGAAGGAAAAAATAAATAAAGGGGTCGAGGATTCCAGGGTTCGAGAGGTCAAGTGAAAAACCTGAAAATTATAAGGAATTAAAAGTTTGGCATAAATTCTATAAGCAAGAAATAGGGGGTGTTGAGAGGATGCTCAAAGCACTCATTAAATTTCTTAGAAAAAAACACTCGACCCCTTGAATTCTTGACCCCTGGAACCCTTTATCTTAAAAAACTTTGTGCCTGTTGGTTTGCACCCTCAACCAGAAACATTGTTGACCGGAACGTGCCGCGCAAGCCCCGTCCCGAATGCTTTCGGGATAAGCGGGGAAAAGCGGCACAGATCAAAATATAAATATTATTTACCGGGAAGCCCCGTCCCGAAGCCTTTCGGGATAGGCTGGGAGCTTCACTTATAAAAACCATGCAGAAAGCAATTAACAAAGCAAAAATGTTAACGGAGGCGCTTCCCTACATTAAAGCCTTCTCTAACAAAACATTTGTTGTCAAGTTCGGTGGCAATGCCATGCTTGACAGCAGCCTGTTCAACAGTTTTTCCCTGGATATTATTCTGCTGAGTTATGTGGGGATTCGTCCTGTTATTGTTCATGGTGGCGGCCCTCAGATAGGAGAGCTGATGAGCAGGCTTGGAATGGAGTCCAGGTTTGTTGATGGTCTGAGGGTTACTGATAAAGAAGCTTTTGAAATTGTCGAAATGGTGCTTGTCGGCAAAATAAACAAGGAAATTGTTGGGCATATTAATAAAAACGGTGGGAAGGCTGTAGGGCTGAGCGGCAAGGACGGTGGTTTGATAAGTGCCAGAAAGATGAAGTCAGTGGACATGAATGACCCGTCCAGGAGTGTTGACATGGGAATGGTTGGAGAAATAACTTCTGTCAACCCCACTGTAATTAACACGCTGGACTCAAACCAGTTTATACCTGTTATTGCACCGATAGGCGCAGGTGCAGATGGAGAGGGATATAATATTAATGCAGATACGGTTGCCGGCGAAATCTCATCAGCATTAAAAGCAGAAAAGCTCATACTGCTAACAGACGTGGAAGGGGTTAAGGGGGGAAAAGGACACGTTGTTTCAACCATGAGTTCAGGAGAAGTTAAGGGGCTTATTAAAAGTGGGAAGATCGCAGGGGGGATGATTCCGAAAGTGAACTGTTGCTGCAGGGCTTTGGATAATGGTGTGGGCAAAGCCCATATTATTGACGGAAGGATTGAGCATGCCGTGCTGCTTGAAATTTTTACAGATGGTGGCATAGGAACACAAATAACCAGAGAGTAAAGGGGTTGCGTGTTGCGAGTTGAAAAATATTTCAACCCGGAACCTGTAATCCTGAACCTGTGAACGCTGAACCTTTTATAAAAACAGATGAATAACCAATATCCAACAAGGAATTTCCAATAATGAAGGAAAATCAAAATACAGATATAATAGAGTTAACCGACAAGAATATCTTTCACACTTACAGCAGGTATCCTCTGATTGTGAAAAAAGGTAAAGGGGTAAGGGTCTGGGATGAAAAGGGCAGGCAATACCTTGATTTTCTATCAGGCATTGCTGTTTGCAACCTTGGGCACTGCCATCCGGCGGTTGTGAAGGCTGCCCAGTCACAGCTTGAGAATCTGGTTCATGTTTCAAACCTGTTTTATACAGAGCCGCAGGTTGAGATAGCAGAGTTGTTAAAGGGACAGTCATTTGCTGATAAGATTTTTTTCTGCAACAGCGGGGCTGAAGCAAATGAGGCAGCGCTGAAACTTGCACGAAAATATGCACATGGTTTTTCCGGTGGAAAGAGGTTTGAGATTATTACGATGAAATATTCCTTTCATGGCAGGACATTTGCCACTCTGACTGCAACAGGCCAGGAGAAGTTTCATAACGGATTTTCACCCCTGCTGCCGGGTTTTAAGTATGTGCCGTTTAACGACATAAATGCTGTTGAGGAAGCTGTAACTGAATCAACCTGCGCCGTAATGCTTGAGCCTATCCAGGGAGAGGGTGGGGTTAATGTTCCGGCAGAGAACTACCTTAAAGAGGTCAGGCAGCTGTGCGACAGAGAAAAAATCCTGTTGATTTTTGATGAGGTGCAGACCGGAATGGGAAGAACCGGAAAGATTTTTGCTTATGAGCATTACGGTGTGGAACCAGATATTATGACTTTGGCAAAAGCCCTGGCAGGTGGGCTTCCGGCAGGCGCCATGCTTGCAAATAAAAAAGTTGCTCAAAGTTTTGTGCCCGGAACTCATGCCTCCACTTTTGGAGGAAACCCTGTTGTGATGGCTGCCTGCGTTGCTGTTATGAAAGAGCTTGTTGATGGTGAAGCGCTTGAAAACTGCCGCAGAATGGGCCAGTATTTTTTTAAAGAGCTTAACGGGCTTAAAGAAAAATATTCCGATATAATCAGTGAAATCAGGGGTAAGGGGCTGATGATTGGAATGGAGCTGAAAATTGACGGAAATGAAATTGTAAAGCAGTGTCTTGATGAAGCCATCATAATAAACTGCACCCTTGACAGAATTCTCCGGTTCCTCCCGCCCCTTATCGTGAAGAAAGATGAAATAGACGGGTGCGTGGATGTTCTGGATAGAGTTTTAGGCAGGCAGTAAAAAAGCATTTCACAAACAGTGCAGTTGAATTTTCAAGAAAGAAACCAATCTAATGCAAAAAGACCTTTTGTGCCTTTATGATCTGGCAAAAGAAGACATCAGCAATATTTTTGACAAGGCTTCTTATCTCAAACAAAAACAGAAAAGCGGAGAAGAGTATCATCCTCTTAGAGGAAAAACCCTTGGAATGATATTTGAAAAACCTTCAACCAGAACCCGTGTTTCATTTGAGGTTGGAGCATTTCAGCTTGGGGGGAGTTCTGTTTATCTCCGATGGAAAGATACTCAGCTTGGCAGGGGTGAGTCCATATCTGATACAGCCAGGGTGCTTTCGCGGTATCTTGACGGGATTATGATACGGACATTTTCCCAGGAAACACTTGAGGAATTTGCCAGCAGCTCAGATGTGCCTGTTATAAATGGTTTGACAGATCTTTATCATCCCTGTCAGATTCTTGCTGATATTTTTACCGTTAAAGAGAAGAGAGGAACTTGTGACGGGCTTAAGGCTGTATATATAGGAGATGGCAATAACATCGCCCATTCGTGGATAAACGCTGCGCTTCGACTGGGTTTTGACCTCACACTTGCCTGCCCGGAGGGCCACTTCCCTGACAGTTTTGTTATGGAGAGAGCACAAAGAGAGTCAGAATCAAAAATTGTTAATATCAGTGATCCTTATGTGGCAGTAAAAGGAGCTGATGTTATCAGTACAGATACCTGGGTCAGCATGGGACAGGAAAAAGAGTATCGTGAACGCATAAAAGCTTTTAAAAATTTTCAGGTAAATGAGAATCTTATCGCTGCTTCAAAAAAGGACGTAATGGTGATGCATTGTCTTCCTGCCCACAGGGGCGAGGAAATAACTGATGCTGTTATGGACGGTAAAAATTCTGTAGTTTTTGACCAGGCTGAAAACCGTCTCCACATCCAGAAGGCAGTGCTTGATATTTTTATGGCGTCGTAAAACAGCCAGCTAAAACAACATTGATGGCTTTTTACGAATTTATCGGTTTTATGGGTTCAAAACAGGAGGCTTGTTTCCATGAGTGACATAAAAAAAGTCGTACTTGCATATTCCGGAGGTCTTGACACATCTGTTATTTTAAAATGGCTTCAGGAGACATTTCATTGTGAGGTTATTGCTTTTGCTGCTGACCTTGGACAGGGAAAAGAGCTTGAAGGCATACGGGAAAAAGCAATTGCAACCGGAGCGGGAAATGTATATGTTGAGGATCTGCGGGAAGAATTTGTGAAAGATTTTATCTTTCCAATGTTCAGAGCCAATGCTGTTTATGAGGGCTGCTACCTTTTAGGTACTTCCATTGCACGCCCCCTTATTGCAAAAAAACAGATTGAAATTGCAGAAAAAGAGGGTGCTGATGCAGTTTCACACGGGTCCACAGGCAAAGGAAATGACCAGGTTCGCTTCGAGCTTTCATATCTTTCCCTTAACCCCGGGATCAAAATTGTTGCCCCATGGCGGGACGAGCGGTGGAAACTCACCTCCCGCAATGCTTTAATAGACTATGCTGAAAAGCATGGTATCCCTGTTTCGGTGACAACAGAAAAACCGTACAGCAGTGACCGGAACCTCCTTCATATCAGTTTTGAAGGCGGTGTTCTTGAAGATCCATGGGTAGAACCACAGGAAGACATGTTTGTCATGAGTGTATCGCCCGAAAAAGCTCCTGACAGGCCGGTGTATATCGAGATGGATTTCAGGAGCGGTGATCCGGTTTCTGTTGATGGAGAAGAACTCAGCCCTGCTTTGCTTCTTGAACGCCTTAATGCTCTGGGAGGTGAGAACGGTATCGGCAGGATGGATATTGTTGAGAACAGGTATGTTGGAATGAAATCAAGGGGTGTTTATGAAACACCGGGTGGAACAATTCTCCATATTGCGCATCGTGCCATTGAATCGTTGACGCTTGACCGTGAAGTCATGCATTTTAAGGATGGAATCATGCCAAAGTATTCGGAGCTTGTTTATAATGGGTACTGGTTTGCTCCAGAAAGAGAAATCCTTCAGAAGGCTGTTGATGAGACCCAGAAAAATGTCACAGGCTCTGTTCGCCTGAAGCTTTACAAGGGCAGTTGCTCAGTTGTCGGCCGAAAATCGCCGTACAGCCTCTACAGGGAGGATTTTGCAACATTTGAACAAGACACTGTTTATGACCAGTCTGATGCCGATGGATTTATACGTTTAAATGCTCTGCGGCTCAGGGTGAATTCTCTGTGCAGAAGGAGGGGGGATGGCAGCTGAAAAGCTATGGGCAGGGAGATTTTCCAGACAGACAGATGCTGCGGTAGAAGAGTTTACTGCCTCGATTTCCCTTGATCAGCTGCTCTACAAGTATGATATTCGGGGAAGCATTGCCCATTGCCGCATGCTTTCACGGCAGAAGATTATTCCAGCCATAGAGTCCAGGACAATAATAAAGGCCCTGAAAGAGATTGAAAAAGAGATTGAGCATGGTGAACTTGCACTTGGTCCGGAACATGAAGACATTCATATGCTTATTGAATCCAGACTTATAGAGAAAGTTGGACCTGCCGGAGGGAAGCTTCATACTGCCAGGAGCAGGAACGACCAGGTTGCCCTTGATGTCAGCCTTTTTCTCAGGGATGCGATTGTTGATACGGTTTGTCTGGTTAACAGGCTTCAGGGTGAACTTATTTTAATGGCAGAGAAACATATTGATCTGTTTCTGCCTGGTTTTACTCATCTTCAGCATGCACAGCCGGTGTTGTTTTCCCATCACCTGATGGCATATTGTGAGATGTTCAGGAGAGACAGATGCAGGATGGAGTCATGTTATGACCGTGTTAACGTGATGCCCCTTGGTGCGGGCGCTCTGGCAGGAACTCCATACCCCGTTGACAGACAATATGTTGCAGATCTTCTGGACTATCCTGCTGTGACCGAAAACAGTATTGACTCGGTAAGCGACAGAGATACGCTGATTGAGTTTTGCAGTGCTTCGGCCATAATCCTGATGCACCTGAGCCGTTTCTGCGAAGAGCTTATTTTATGGTCATCCTCCGAATTTCAGTTTATTGAAATTTCCGACACCTTTTGTACGGGCAGCAGTATTATGCCTCAGAAGAAAAATCCTGATGTTCCTGAACTTATAAGGGGGAAAACAGGAAGGGTTTATGGAAATCTCATATCCCTTCTTACGATTATGAAATCACTGCCCCTTGCATACAACAGGGATCTTCAGTAAGATAAAGCAGCTCTTTTCGATACTGTGGATACAGTTAAAAAATGTTTGAATATTTTTTGCCTGATGCTGTCTGAGATTAAAGTTAACAGCCGAAAAATGGCAGAAGCCACCCAGAGCGGTTTTGTTACAGCAACAGATCTGGCAGATTATCTGGCATGCAAAGGGGTTCCCTTCAGAACTGCACATGAGGTGGTCGGACGCATTGTTTCAAGCTGTTTGCAAAAAAACATGAACCTCTGGGATATGTCTTTTGAAGAGTTTAAAAGGTTCAGCCCCGATATTGAAGCAGATGTAATGAATTCATTGACAATCGACTCATCCATAAACAGCAGAAAATGTATTGGTGGAACAGCAAGACAGGTTGTAAAAAGGGCGATTGGAAAGGCAAAAAAAGAATTACTGAAGGGGAAAAAGTTTCTTGGAAAGGTTGAGAGGACTGTTAGAAAATAATATAAGTGAGAAAAACCACGCAACACGCAACACGCAACCTGCAACCAGTTCTTTTTTTGATGGATTTCAGAAGACAACAATTGCTTTTTTTGCTGTTTTGCTGTTTTTTGGCTGTGGCAAAAAAGCTGATCCGGTTCTGCCCGTTTACGTGGCGCCAAAGCCGGTTAAGAATCTCACTGCTGTAATACGGCCTGAATCCATAGTGCTGCTGTGGAAAGCTCCGAAAAAAAATACTAATGACTCTCCATTAGTTGACCTTGATGGATTCAGGATATTCCGTTCTGAAATACCAATTGAAAAAGCCTGCTTAAAATGTCCCAGGGACTTTATTCAGATTTTTGATTATGACTATAGCGGGGCGAGAGGGAAAGTGCCGGGCAGAGAGTGGCTGTTTTATTTTGACCGGTCATTTAAGTTTGGCAGCTTCTTTACCTATAAAATTGTTTGTTACACTGAAAAAGGAATACAGAGCCCTGCTTCATCCTTTGTGGATGTCTACTGTGAGCAACCGTGTGTTCCGCCTTCCGGAGTCAGCGCAAAAAAAAACAACAGGATTGTGACAGTGCAGTGGCAGGCACCAAAACTTCTTGTGGATGGGACACCTGTGGAAGAAGTTGAGGGATTTAATGTTTACAGGCGAACAAAGGAGGCTGCATATGATTTTTTCCCGGTTAATAAGGAAATAATAAAAGATTTATTTTTTGAAGATATCCCTGAAAAGGATGATGCGGTTTACTTTTACAGTGTTCGTACGCTTCGCAGAGTGAAAGATACTCTTATTGAGAGCGCATTGTCAGAAGAAACAGAAATGTCTTACATGGACATAACACCTGCCGGAGTGCCTCAGGCTCTAACGGCAATTCCTACAGAGAAGGGGATTGTTCTTAAGTGGATTCAGAATGTAGAGGAGGATTTTGCAGGGTTTAATCTGTACAGAAAAAAGCCGGGTGAAGATCGCTTTGTACGTTTGAATGAAAAACTGATAAAAGACAACTCCTGGCTTGATAAAACAGTTAAAATCCGCAGGAGCTATATCTATGGTGTTACCTCTGTTGACCGCTCGGTTAGAGGCAATGAAAGCAAGATGTCAGAAACAGTGAAGGTTAAATATATTTTTAAATAATAACCTGAACTGAGGGATTTTTCAGATAAAGCCAGAAAGAGAAAAGATAACCCCCCTTTCATCCCCCCTTGGCAAGGGGGGAAAGAGGGGGGTGCTGTTACCCCAGCTGATTTAGGATATCGCGGATTGTGGAAAAAGATTTTCTGAAACAAAACAACAAGCCACGGGCTGCCAACCACTGAAACAGAAGGAGAATCATTTTGCACGAGTTTAAATATAAAGGAGATGATCTGTACTGTGAAGATGTTCCAGTTCAAAAAATTGCTTGTGACACAGGGACACCATTTTATCTCTACAGCAAAAAGACGCTTGAGAATCATTTTGCAGCATTTGACACAGCATTCAGCAGTGTTAAGCATATTACCTGCTATTCTGTCAAGGCAAACTCCAGCCTGGCTGTGCTGAAAATATTTGCCAGTCTGGGCGCAGGGGTTGATGTTGTGTCAGGAGGGGAAATATTCAGGGCATTGAGAGCAGGGATTTCTCCTGGGAAAATTGTTTATTCCGGTGTAGGCAAAAGCAGCACTGAAATAGAATATGCTCTGAAATCAGAAATTCTCATGTTTAACGTTGAGTCTTCACAGGAGCTGGATCTTATTGACTGTGTTGCAGGAAAATCAGGGAAGAAAGCACGAATCGCACTCCGAATCAATCCTGACATTGATCCAAAAACCCATCCATATATTTCAACCGGCTTAAATAAAAACAAGTTTGGTGTCAGGATTGAGGATGCACTTAATGAGTATAAAAGGGCTGTACAAAAAAAACAGATTGATGTGACCGGGGTTGCATGCCATATCGGATCCCAGCTTACTGATGTAACCCCCTTTGTTGATGCGCTGCGCAAGGTAAAAGAATTTACCGGAGAGCTTTCAAGCCATGGCATACATTTAAAGTATATGGACATGGGAGGGGGGCTTGGAATTACTTATGGAGATGAGATGCCCCCGGACCCGTCTGACTATGCAGGTGCCATTATTAAAGAGTTGGGTAACCACGGTTGCACACTCATACTTGAGCCCGGCAGGGTAATAGCCGGGAATGCCGGAATACTGGTTTCAACTGTCCTTTACAAGAAAAAATCAGGTGCTAAAAACTTTATCATTGTTGATGCTGCCATGAATGATCTTGTCAGGCCAAGCCTGTATGAAGCATACCATGAAATAAAACCTGTCAGAAAAAAACAGGGTCCACATATTGCAGCTGATATTGTTGGTCCGATTTGTGAGTCCGGAGATTTTTTAGCCCGGCAGCGGGATGTTCCGGATTTTATGCCTGGCGACTGTATTGCTGTTATGAGTGCCGGGGCATATGGGTTTACCATGTCCTCCAATTACAACTCACGGCCCAGGGTTCCTGAAGTGTTAGTTGACGGGCAGCGTTACTTTGTCATTCGCAAGCGGGAAACATATGATGACCTGATAAGCAATGAGATTATACCTGAACATATATAAACCGTTTAAACTGCTTGAACGGTTATATTAAGGCGCTGAGATTCATTATGAAAAGAATACCTTTTTTTAAGATGAGCGGAAGTGGTAATGATTTTATTATAATAGATAACAGGGCAGGTAACTGGGATCATTTGAAAACACCTGAATTTGTCAGGACTGTCTGCATGCGCAGTATTTCAGTAGGTGCTGATGGTATGATTTTCATAGAAGGCTCTGACAGATCTGATTTTTCCTGGCGTTTTTTCAACTCTGATGGAAGTGAAGCGGAAATGTGCGGAAATGGTGGCCGCTGTGCAGCCCGTTTTTCTGTTCTGAACAGGATAGCCGGCAGCAATCTGTCATTTGAAACCATTGCAGGAATAATTCGGGCAGAAGTTAAAGACGAACATGTGAAAATTCAGCTTCCTGAGCCGAAAAATCAGGAGATGAACATCGAACTTGATACGGATGGACAATCGTTTAATCTTCACAGTATAAATACAGGTGTTCCCCACGTTGTTATTTTTGTGGAAGATATCGAGAATACAGATGTCAAAAGCCTGGGAGCAAAAATAAGGTTTCATCCTCATTTTCAGCCTGCCGGGACCAATGTAAATTTTGTTTCCCAAGAAAAGAAAAATGTGCTAAATATCCGGACTTATGAAAGAGGGGTGGAAGATGAAACTTTTGCCTGTGGCACAGGATCTGTGGCAGCTGCTTTAATTGCTGTTTCAATGGGGAAAGCCTCATCACCTGTCCATGTCAGGACAAAAGGCGGTGAAGTTCTGAAAGTCTTTACAAGCAGGAAATTACCTCCTTTTAAAGATGTATGTCTTGAGGGAGGGGCGCGGGTTGTCTGCCAGGGAGAAATTTGGGAAGAAGCATACAGTTTTGAGTTACTGAAAGGGGGTTTTTAGAAATATGTTTAAAGGGTCAATGGTTGCACTGGTAACGCCGTTTAAAAAGGGAAAGGTTGATGAAGAAGGCCTTTGCAGTCTGGTAGAGTTCCATGTTGAAAACGGAACGGATGTTATCTGTCCGTGTGGCACAACAGGCGAGTCAGCGACACTTTCCTTTGAGGAACATCAGCAGGTTGTGGATATCACAGTAAAGGCTGCAGGGGGCAGGGTTTATATTCTGGCCGGGACCGGCTCTAACAATACCGAAGAAGCTATTTTGCTGACAGAATATGCCAGGAAAACAGGGGCTACAGGCTGTCTTTTGATAACACCTTATTATAACAGACCAACCCAGGAAGGTCTTTTTCTTCACTTTAAAAAAATTGCAGAAGAAGTTGATATTCCCCTGATTCTGTATAATGTGCCGGCCAGGACAGGGGTAAATCTGTTGCCTGAAACAGTTGAAAAGCTTTCAGGGCTTGAAAATATTATCGGGATAAAGGAAGCATCGGGCTCCCTTGCCCAGGCAAGTGAAATAGTGAACCGCTGTGGTGATGGTTTTGATGTTATTTCCGGAGATGATGTGAATGCACTTCCCATGATGGCAGTAGGAGGAAAGGGGCTGATTTCAGTAACGGCAAACATTGCACCTAAGGAGATTTCAAGAATGGTCCACGCTGCCGGGGAGGGGCGGTTTGATGAAGCCAGAAAACTTCACCATCAACTTCTGCAGCTTCACAATGCAATGTTTCTGCAGACAAATCCCATACCAGTGAAAACGGCTCTCAGCATGATGGGTAAAATTTCATCTGAAATGAGACTCCCTCTTTGTTCCATGCCGACTGATATGGCTGAAAAATTAAAGGATGTTTTGTCAGACTATAATTTAATTTAATGTGTTTATTGAAAGGAGATGTTTTATGAAAAAGGTAAAAAGAGCAGGGTCTGTTTTCGTTTGTTTAATTGCTTTCAGTATGATGGTAATGTCTGTGGCAGCTTATGGTGAAGAGGATAACCCCGATAAGGTGTTAGCGACAGTTGGGGAAGAAAAAATCACGGAGGCAGACCTTTATGCAAAAACATCCATGCTTCCACCACAGTTTCGTGCCCGCTATGAAACACCCGAGGGGAAGAAAAAGCTTCTTGACCAGACCGTAAAGTTCAGCCTTCTTTCACAGGAGGCAAGAAAACTCGGGATTGACAAGAGAAAAGATGTGGCAAATAAGATTAAGGAGATTGTGGACAACATAATAATTCAGGAGCTTACAAAGCAGGAAATTTCTGAAAAAATCAAAATAACAGATGAAGAGATTAAAAAATATTACAAGGAAAACAAAGACAGCTTCACCAAACCTGAAAAAGTAAAAGCAAATCTAATCCTCTTTGAAGTCAAGGATGATGCTACTGCTGAGGAAAAGACAGAAAAAGAGAAAAAGGCTGAGGAAGTGCTCAAACAGCTTAAAAATGGTGCTGATTTTGAAAAATTGGCCAAGGAGCTTTCTGAAGATAAAAGAACAAAAAAACGTGGCGGAAGCACCGGCTTTTTTTCAAAGGGAAAAAGATTGAACACTTATGGTGAGAAGTTTGAAGAGATTGTTTTTTCTCTCAAACCCGGTGAAACAAGTGATGTTTTTGAGAGCAAAAAAGGATTTTATATTGTCAGGGTTGCAGACAAGAAGGCCAGGAGAGATCAAAGCCTGGATGAGGTTAAAAATAAAATAGAAAGAAGGATTAAACAGGAAAAACAGAAAGAGGCATACTCCAATTTTATTGAGGAACTGAAGAAAAAATATCCGGTAAAGATGTATTAGTAGTACGTTCTGTAATTTTTATTGCATATGAAGCCGTCATTGCAAGGAGCCCCGATAAATCGGGCCAATCTCATGAAATATAAGGCGGACAGATATTGCTTCGCTACGATCTCAATGATATGCGAATTTATTCTATCAGTAAAAACCTTGCCCTCCGGGCAAGGTCACAGTTCAGTGGCTAATCCATAAGAAGGAAAGAAAGGCCAAAAGCTGACCTTCATTTTCTTTGACGGCCAAAGAAAACCCTGATGAATATCGGGACTGCCCTGGTTTGTGCATTTTCCAGCCTGTATGCCCCCGCTCGCAGAGCGGGGGTGCATCACTTTTTAAAAAGAATGATTTTATCACCCTTTTCTGCCTTAAGCATCTTTTTCGCGCTGCCATTTTTCAGAGACACTTCAAGAAAACCGCTGCTTCCAAAGAGACAGAAAAGTTCGTCTTTTTCAGCGCAGGCATAATTTTGTAAAAGTTTTGAAAAAGATACCCCCCTGATTTCAACGTGGAAAGATTCTCTGCTGAAAGTATTTCGCACAAAAGATCGGGAAAAGTTTGTAATGAGATTTCCAAACCGGTCTATGTGTGTTATGGCACCTTCAGCCATATTTTCGTTCTTTAAAACAGGCTCCGGAATTTTGATGATAACGGGGTCTGTCAGGGAATGACCGAAACAGGCAGGCAGGGTTTCCTTTGACAGATGGGCTGCAACTGGTGCAAAGATGTCACGTCCATGGAATGTACTGCAGGGCTGGGGCAGAAAGAAAGAGTTGTTAGTCAGCTCAAATACGTTTTTGACCTCACTGGCTGAAAGTATAAAGCTGAAAATTCCGTTGTCAGGCCCGACAAAAAAGTATTTTTCTGTTTCAATAAGGATGGGACGTCTGTTGCTCCCTACTCCTGGATCAACAACAGCAAGGTGGATGGTGCCATTCGGGAAAAAACCGTATGATGCTGACAGGGACATGCAGCCTCCCATGATATCCTGGGGGGATATCTGATGAGTGAGGTCAACAATTCTGCATTGAGGATTAATTGAAAGAATTACTCCTTTCATGGTGCCGGCATAGGTGTCACCAGTTCCGAAATCAGTTGTCAGTGTTATAATATTTAAAGGACACATTGAATTGAGATAATGAGCAAAAATTTCCCCCAGCCAAATTATAGTTTGACACCTTTTTCATTTAAACTTAAAATCAGGCTGTAGTAAAGCTGTTTCTGGTGAACATACGCAGGAGGCGGATAGAACAATTATGAAGAACAGATATATTAATATGTTGTTTTCAGGTTTTGTCATAGCTCTTACTTTAGTGGTATCACAATGGGCAGGGGCACAGGGCTACTGCCCCCCATATGATTATCCTGATTATACTGTTGAATGCTTTGATGAGGATGGTGTGTTTTGGGGATGCTGTGAAACAGATTTTCCGATATGCATATTTGACTATGATACTCTGTTTTGTGACAGCGACTCATCACCCAGTACAGTACCTTCAACAAGCACAACTATTTTTGATTCCCCTGCAACAACGAGCATACCAGGAGAAGGAACCACAACTATTCCATCAGGCACAACCACTACAGTTTCACAATCACCAACCACAACTGTTCCAGGTGGTGCTGCTACAACAACAATATCACAATACTGTGCAAATGATACTGATGGTCCGCTTGAATGTCTTGATTTACCAAACCAAAAGTATTGGTGCTGCCCTGAAGACTACCCAATATGCGGTGATGGTAGTGACTATGGAATGTGTTTGCAGGAATCAGGCACAACCACAACAGTTTCAGGAGAAGGGACCACAACAGTCCCTGCAGGTGGAGGAGCGGGCACTGATTTTATAGTCGGTATAAATATTAAGGGTGAAGATGCGGCACATACAGAACCATCAGGAACCCTGCCCGGTACAAGCCCTTCAGAGGTTAAACCCATGCTGTACAGAAAAGACGGAAGGCCAATACCTCTCTGGTATGACAAACAGTTTCCTCCTCTTGATCCTGAGTTGCTGAAAAAGACAAGAGAAATTCTGGAAGATAAAAAAAAACATTACGGCCTGCAGAAAACAGAAGCATACGACACAGGTGATCAGAAAACTTTCTGGGTTAAAGACAGCAATGACCGGGCATGGAGAGAACTGTCTGCAACTAACATGAGGACAGGCACCTACAGCTATCTTTTTATTGATGACAGTTTATCCATACCAGAGGCAACCCTTGATCTGTATGTCACAGAATTTGATTTCATGTACAGCAATGTTCTTTCACCGAATATTGGTGATTTTTCTGACAGGGATGGAAACGGAAAAATAACAGTGCTTTTGTACAATATGAATGACAGCGGCAGCATAAACATGTACATGGGCGGGTATTTCTGGATGAAGGATTATATGGAAGATTCGCTAACAAAGGTGCAGGGTGTACGAAGCAATGAAATGGACATAGTCTATATCCGCGGCAATGAGCCAACAGGCTGGGAACAGATCGGAGGTGACTTTTATGAGTACAACCTCACAACGCTTGTGCATGAGTGTCAGCACCTGATTCATTTTGGGGTAGAGGTCTGGACACAGGGAGAAAACGGGAAAGCTTCTGATGTGTGGATAGATGAAATGATGGCAATGTCCACTGAAACCATCTATTTCAAGGAAAAGCTCAAGGCTGACATGTTTTTTACACATCCAAGCATGGAGGGGGACGGCTACCTGACAGACCGGATTGGATATTATTCAGCAGACCCCAGGAACAGCATAAGAAACGGACACGGCCTCTGCTACTGGGATCAGGATGGTGATCTTCTTTCCAATTACGCACTTTCTTATCTTATGGGGCAGTATCTTTCAATTCACTCATCAAAGGGCCAGGGAATTTTCAAGGACATATTGAATTATATGATTGCCAGTGGTGTTCATGATTATCAGGGTGTGGCAGGGGCGGCCGTCCAGACTATTTCAGGGATAAGTTCATGGGAGGACCTTTTGAAAAGCTATGCAGTTGCCAATATGGCCAACCAGTCTGCAGGTCTTTTCGGTTATAACGGAGAATTCATTCTCAAGGCCAATGGCCCCACATTAAACAAGGCAAATGTACATAACGGTGGTGCTGTTTACAGAAATGTTGAAGGCCAGTGGCAACCACCATCAGGTACAGGTCCGAATATAAGATTTTATGATTCTGCAGGAACTCTGGTCCCTGCAACTGTTGCTTCAGGATGTTTTGCCTCAAAAATTTTAGGAGATGACTCTGATGAGGCTAACATCCTGAGAGATTTCAGGGATGAGGTTTTGTCAGGCAAAGAGACAGGACAGGAGATGGTAAATCTTTATTACCAGCATGCTGAAGAGATCAGCTCAATAATTTTTAAAAATCCTGATATAAGGGCAGAGACTAAAAGGCTGCTTTCAGGAATAATACCGGTCATAACAGAGATATTGAATGGGGAAAATGTCAGCATTAAAAGCGATCTGAAAAAAGAGATTGATATGCTGTGTGACGATATACGGGAGAAGGCAGGCCCTGAACTGAAGGAAGTCATTGAAAAGGTGCAAAAAACTTTTGATAATACGATGGCAAAATGGAGATAGTGTTATGAAAGGATTACAATCCAAGAGAATTATTTTTGCTGCATGTCTGCTTTTTGGAATACTGTCAGATTAGGACAGCCGTGCGGTTGTTGTTAAACAGATAAATTTAGCTGAAATAACAGGTTCAGCCAAATACATCTTTTCAGGTGAATGCATCGGCCATGAAAAAGCATATGATGAAGGTTTGCAGCGCGAAGTATATATTTATACTTTTTGTGTAAACAAAATGATTAAAGGCCCTTCACGCAGTCATTTGTCTGTTAAACAGAGCAAAATGCTTGTGGAGATGAAACAGGTGCCGACATATAGGACAGGAGACGAAGTTATCCTTTTCCTCTCAGGGGAGAGCAGGTGGGGTTTTTCAAGTCCAGTTGGTCTGGGCCAGGGTAAGTTTTCAGTGCGATACCTGAAGGATGGCTCCAGGCAGGTTAGAAATGAAAACAATAACAGCAATCTTTTTAAAGGTATGGACAGGAAGACATATTTTGACCTGTTTGCGAAAACCAGTTACCAGAGCAGGATTGTTGATGTTCTGTCTCAAAAATCAGGCCCGATAAATTATGATTTGTTTATTGACGTTGTGGAAGCACTGCTCAGGGAAGGTCAATAATCAGGCGCAGAGGCACAAAGTTGCAAAGGCACAGAGGGGTAGGAGCGCATTTATGCGCGAATGGACCTGGGCAGGTAAAAGAAGTATAAAACAAAAAGCACAAAGCAGCTGGTAGCCGTCCCGCTTACGGGGCGTCAGGACAAAGGCAATTGGGTTGACGGGTTGCGAGTTAAAAATATATTTATTAAAACCCGCAACCCGAATAAAAGGAGGATGATGAGAACCACTCTTAAGAAGACAATATTTTATTTAATGACAGCTTTTACAGCTTTTTGCACTCCTTCCTTTGCCGGAGGGCCTCTTGTCACGGTTAAAATTAACGGGAAAGCGGTTGTGGTTGTGTATCCTGCTTCTGATTTTCCCATTCCCTTCAGCACTGACAGGGGAACTTTAGGAATATTTACAAATGATGAGGCAACAGCACTTGTAAATGACTGCTTTGAGATATGGCAGGATGTTTCCACAGCCACAATCACTTTTCAGAATGCCGGCCAGCTTTCAGTTGATGTGAATGCAAATAACTACTCCTCATATTTAAACAACCTGAATGATGGCATTAACCCGATAGTTTTTGATTCTGATGGATCAATAACTGATGCTTTTTTTGGACAGGGGCTGAGTGACCAGGTGATAGGCTTTGCAGGTTCAGGCTACAGTACTGGAACAGGCTATTATGTGGAGGGACAGGCTCTGCTGAATGGAAAATTTTCAACGGATTTTACCTATGAACAGTTCAAAGCAACGTTTGTTCATGAGTTCGGCCATTTTTTCGGTCTGGACCATACTCAGATAAACCTTGAGTATGCATCGGATGGAGATACTGGAAATGATGAAAACATACCCACCATGTTTCCAACTTCAACTGATGATGACACCTCTCTTGGTGAACTTAATCCTGATGATGAAGCAGCTGTTACGCTTCTTTATCCAGCGGGAAACTATTTTGCTACCTATGGCAGGATAACCGGAAATGTAGTATGGGCAAGTGGAGGACCGGTTCTTGGCGCAAATGTTGTGGCTGTAAAAGAGGGTGATGAGGCCATGAGCCAGTTCTCAAGTGTTTCAGATTATTACCGGCAAAATGACGGATCATATGAAATGCTTGTTACTCCCGGAACATACAGGTTGTTTATTGAACCTGTTAATGAACAGTTTACAGGGGGCTCTGCAGTGGGGCCATATGCAGAAAGCACAAACGGGCAGTCTTTTACCAGCCCGGTCACAAGGCAGAATTACAGCGGTACTGTTACTGTTTCAGCCGGGCAGACTGTTTCGGACATTGACTTTACTGCCGGGGAGGGGGCTCAAACAACAACAACTGTTTCAGGCAGTCAGTGTCCTTCCGGCTTTCCAGTTGACTGTGAAAATGGATACTGCTGTACTTCAGAGTACCCGGTATGCGGTGAATCTGAGAATGTGGGGCAATGTTTTCAGGAAGGAACTGCAACAACAACGATATCTTCAACCACAACTTCAATCACAGCTCCGGTTTCTTCAACCACGTCTGTACCAGCTGTTACCACAACAACAGTATCAGACAGATTGTGTCCTGCATCCGCTGTTTTAGGGGATGATTCTTATGAAACAGATCTGTTGCGAAATTTCAGGGATAAGATTCTGCTGAGCAGTGAGACAGGCAGGGAGCTTGTCAGGCTGTATTATCAGCATTCACCTGAACTGACCGCAATGTTAATGCGGGACCCTGATCTCAGAGCTGCTTTCAGGGAAGTCCTGGCAGCAATACTTCCCCATGTACAGGCTCTAATG
Organism: Deltaproteobacteria bacterium; assembly: GCA_024276465.1. GTDB lineage: Bacteria > Desulfobacterota > WTBG01 > CAIYCZ01 > CAIRTM01 > JAJRXD01. Next base: position 12,694 of record JAJRXD010000010.1, on the reverse strand, counting down.
GATGGCACCAGAGCAACTGTCAGCAGGGATACGTTAACAGTCATAAGGGATCTGTGTGAAAAAATATCTCAAAATGCAGGGCCGTCTCTACAAGAAGATATTGAGATATTGAAAAACAGGTTTAATGAAACCACTTCCTTCTCTGGCCTTTAATTTGTCAAACCTTCTCCCGGGAGATATTTAATGAAAATTTCAATAGTTATGCCGACCCTTAATGAAGAGCACACTGTTAAGGATGTTATTGACGGTTGCCGCCCCTATGCTGATGAAATTATTCTGGTTGACGGGCATTCAACTTACAGAACAAGGCAGGTAGCAGAAGCAGCAGGCATCAAAGTAATACTTGACAACAAAAAGGGCAAGGGAGAGGCAATAAGGCATTCCATTGATTTTGTAACAGGCGATATAATTGTTTTTATTGATGCTGATGGATCCCATGATCCTGATGATATTCCAAAAGTGGTAGAACCGATTTTGAAGGGAGAAGCTGATCATGTTTCAGCATCGCGCCTGACCGGGGGGTCAAGCGAACTGCATGGCGGATTTGATGAATTTTTCAGGCTTACCGGCAGCTCCTTTATAACTGCATGCATTAACTGGAGATTCAAAGTGAAGCTCAGTGAAAGCCAGAATGGCTTTCGGGCAATCAGAAAGGATGTTATTAAGCAGCTTGACCTCAGGGAGGACATTACCACCATAGAGCAGGAAATGATAATGAAAACCCTCAAGAAGGGATTCAGGATGGCAGAGTATCCAAGCCATGAGCACAAGAGAAAAATGGGATATTCAAAAATCAGTGTAAAAAAAGTATGGTTCAGGTATGTGTATACGCTGGTGAAGTATCTGTTTTTCTAATACCTGAATTGAGCGGTTTTTCAGATAAAGACAGTAAGAGTAACAGTATATCACTCATTCTCAGCAGACATCCATGTCTGCTTTCCGAGGTTGTCTTTGTGCTTCACCCCCCCCCTTACCAAGGGGGGAAAGAGGGGGGTGCTGTTACACTAAGCTGCTATTTGGTGAGAGCATGTTTTGTCCTGATTAGATAAGGAATTTTTGTTTCATGAAAGTATTGCTCCTTAACCCTCCTGCCCGGGACAATAAAAAATTTATACGCGAGGGACGCTGCACCCAGGAACAGGGTGTGTGGGCTACCCTCTGGCCTCCTGTGTCTCTTGCCATGACAGGTGCTGTTCTGGAAAAGAATGATCATGATGTCCGGATACTGGACTGTGCAGCAGAGGCAATGACATGGGAAGAATTAAAGAGTGAAATCAATAAATTTAAACCCGGGTTTGTTGTCTGGAGCACAGGCACACCATCAATACAAAGTGACCTCAGCCTTGCCCTGGAAATCAGGCAGATAGACTCAGGTATTTCCACGGCAGTTTTCGGAACCCATGTTACAGCGCTTGACAGTCAGTGCATGTCTCAGTTCCCCAGTATTGATTTTATTATCAGAAATGAGCCGGAAATGTCAGTACTGGATGTTGCACATAGCCTTCAAAACGGAAAAAGCTTTGAAAATATTCCTGGAATTACCTTTAGAAACAATGATGGAGAAATTATTGCTAATCCTGCCAGGCCATTTATAGAGGACATTGACAGGCTTCCATATCCTGCCTGGCATCTTTTAAACACTGAAAACTATACCCTGCCCCTGAAAGGAAAAAAATTTCTTATAGTTGCTCCACAGAGAGGATGTCCTTTTAAATGCAGTTTTTGTACCTGCCAGACCTATTATGGAGACAGGCTGAGAAAAATGTCTGTTGAGCGTGTAATGGATGAAATCAGGCATGACATTGAACGCTTTGAGATCAGCGACTTTTTTTTCTGGTCGGAAACCTTTGTTGTAGATAAGAGCTATGTCTCTGACCTTTGTTCTGCAATTATTGAAAAGGGTCTTAAGATTTCATGGACCTGCAACAGCAGGGTGGATCTGGTTGACGGGAGTCTTTTGGAACTGATGTCACGTGCCGGCTGCTGGATGATCAGCTTTGGCATAGAGTCAGGTGAGCAGAAGGTGCTTGATGAGGCAGAAAAGGGGATCAGGGTAGAGCAGGCATACAATGCAGTGCGGCTGGCAAAACAGGCAGGGATGAAGACCGCGGGCCATTTTATTTTCGGACTTCCGGGTGAGACTGAAAAATCAATGCAGAAGACAATAGCTTTTTCCAGGGAGCTTGGGTTAGATGTTGCCCAGTTTTATTCAGCTGTCCCTTTTCCTGGAAGCAGGCTGTATGACAGGGCTGTGAAGGAGGGCTGGATCAGGGATTTTGATTTCAGCTGCCTGAGGCAGGATCATGCGGTAATGGAAATCCCCACTGTTTCATCACAGGCTGTAAACAGCTACCGGTCCCGGGCCTATAAAAAGTTCTATTTTAATCCTTCAGCCTGCCTGAGATTGTTTAAACTGGTGGAATTCAAAGGACTCAGTATGGCATGGAGAACTGCCCGGTCCTTTCTGAACTGGTCGAGGTAGAATCAATCATGACCAAACTTGTAATTTCTGCTACCGAACTTGAAACAGCGCTTCTGCTGAAGGAGCTGGGATGCATGCATCAGGGCAGGATAACAGGTTTTAATTTTTGCCTTTCGGAACATAATCATATGGATGTATGTGTGGTAAGGAGTGACCCCGGGATAGCCAATGCAGCAGCAGCAACAGCAGCATGCATTGAGCGCTTCAGCCCTGAAATGATATTTAACATAGGAGTATGCGGCGTATATTCCGATGACATGAATTTGCTGGCAAAGGTGGTTGCAGGCACGAGCGCTGTTTTTGCTGATGCGGGTGCTGAAACAGATGATTCATTTTCAGCCCTGGATGCAATTGATTTGCCCCTGGCAGAAACAGAAACTGGCATTAAGATTTTTAATATAATCAGGCTGAACAGTTCAACTTTTTCCAATGATCTTTTAAAAGGAGTGTTTTTAACGGTGGGGGCATCTTCCGGAACCAGGCAGAGGGCTCAGGAGATAAAGAGCCGGTTTAAATTTGATGACAAAAAACTGTTGTGTGAAGATATGGAATCAGCAGCAGTGGGGCTGATAGCTTTAAAAAACTCCATTCCATGCACTGTGCTGAGGGGGATTTCAAACCTGTGCGGGGAGCGAGACCATGAAAAATGGAAGCTCACAGAAGCATCTGAAGCCGCACAGACAGAGCTGCTCAAATGCCTTTGAGATGTTTTTGGAGGCTGTAGAGTCACAGGGGGGCATAGGAAATGTCAAATTAAAAAGTCCAAATGATAAATAAATGTCAAAGCTCAAAGGGATGTCAAAGATAACATCCAGGCACAAAGGATCAAAAAAAAAGATTTGTTTGTCACGAAGAGAACGAAGAAAAAATCTTGACAACAATAAACCAGGCACAAATCACAAAGGCACGTTCAAAGAAGCATTATGTCTGAAATAATATCCCTCGGTATTTCCACATGCCCCAATGATACGTTTATTTTTGATGCATGGATAAACGGAAAACTTGATAAAAACGAGTTCAGGCTGAGATGTTATCTGGAGGATGTTTCAACACTTAACAGGATGGCATCAAAAGGCAAGCTTGACGTTGTCAAGGTGTCCTTTTATGCATATGGCATGTTAATGGACAAATATACTTTGCTGAATGCCGGTGGAGCCCTTGGCAGGGGGTGCGGCCCGATGCTTGTTGCAAAGTCAAAAGAGATTATTGGGAAAACAGGAGATCCTGATTTTACAGTTGCTGTTCCGGGCAGATGGACCACAGCAAACCTGCTGCTGTGCCTTTACAGACCAGAGATAAGAAACAGGGTTTTTATGAAGTTTGACCGGATAATGCCTGCGGTAGCATGCGGAGATGTTGATGCAGGTGTGGTAATTCATGAGGGGAGATTTACCCTTGAAAGTTATGGTCTGTCTGTTGTTGAGGATTTGGGGGACTGGTGGGAGAGAACAACAGGCAAACCTGTTCCCCTTGGTGCAATAGTTGCTAAAAGATCACTTGGGGGAGACAAAATATCAGCGATTGAATCCACCATCAGAAAAAGTCTGCAGGCGGCTTTTGATGATCCGGACTCCCCCTTTGAATTCATGAAAAAACATGCAGGTGAAATGGAGCCAGAGGTTATTAGAAAACACGTTGAACTGTATGTTAACCGGTATTCACTTGATTATGGTACAGATGGAATGGACGCAATAAACCAACTGATGGAATGTGCTGAGGAAAAGGGGCTGTTTGATAATTTTTGATTTTATTCCATGTTTTGCTCTCTGCTGTTATCCAATGGTATGAAAAACAGGAGAACCATGCCTGGTATTGTAAACACCAGAACAAAAATAAAAAAATTAACATAGCCAAGAACACTCTGAAGCATACCGCTGATCATCCCAGGGAGCATCATGCCCAGAGCCATAAGGCCGGTTGAAATTGCAAAGTGCGATGTTTTATAAGGATCACGGGTAATATATATCAGAAAAACAGAGAAAGCGGTAAAACCCAGGCCATAGCCGAACTGTTCAAGTGCCACCATAAGATAAACAGTTTCAATGGGTGGCTGGAACATGGCCAGGTAAACATAAAGCAGATCAGGGGCATTAAGCATAATTGCCATGGGCAGGAGGCATTTTTTAAGACCGTATGCTGATATCAGCCATCCCCCTAAAATTCCTCCGACAGACAAGCTGATGACACCCACAGTGCCGTACAGATAGCCCACAGTCTCAGTAGCAAGCCCCAGCCCTCCGGCTTCAGGGCTGTCAAGAAGAAAAGGCCCTGTCATTTTTACAAGCATTGCTTCTCCAAGCCGGTAAAGCAGGATGAACATAACAATGTATATTATCTTTTCCTGCTGAAAGTATGTTCTGAAGGCATCGGCAAACCCCTTCCTGTTTTCTGAGCCGCTAATGTCAGTGGAAGGACAGGGAAGATAAAATCTGTGAAACAGAAAGGCAAAGAGGAAGATCAGGCATGCAACAGCCATGACCACTGACCAGCTCAGGGAAATATTTCCGGTTTTTTTTTCGATAGTTCCTGCTAAAACCACCAGGACACCGGATCCGAAAATTACCGCAAGCCTGTAGAATGTGGAACGTACTCCTAAAAAAAAGCCTGTCTTTTCCTGTCCAGAGCAATGATATAATAGCCGTCCACAGCAATATCATGGGTGGCAGACAGGAAAGCTGTAAGTATAAATGCCGATAAAGTGAAAGGGACAAACACTGAGGAACTGATGCTTAGAGAAAGAACTGCAAAAATAATTGCCATTAAAAGTTGTGTGCTGATAATCCATATTCGTTTTGATTTGCAGACATCCACCACAGGGCTCCAGAACATTTTTATTACCCACGGCAGGTACAAAATGCTTGTCAGGCCGATAAACTGATTGGACATCCCCATCTTTTTATACATAATGGCTGATACTGAGTTTACAATAATATATGGCAGCCCTTCAGCAAAATAGAGGGTCGGAACATAGACCCATGGAATTCCCCTGCTTTTATCTGATGTCACGGCAGATTCCTTGTTAAATCCGGGTTAAAAATATTACTGAACTTTGCAGGAAAGAATACCATATTTTCAATTTGATTGCATAGAGGTTCCTTTTTGTGTTGATATTGTTGAAAAGATGTATTATTCAATTCAATATGAAAAGGCTCTCTTTAATTTTTTTATTATTAATCTTTTTTATGTGCTGCTTTTGCTTTAGTTCGAAAGCAGGGGAGGGGCAATTGAGAAAATCACCAATTGCAGGGTCATGGTATCCTGGAGACAAGGCTGAATTAACAAATTTGATTAATGAATATCTGGCTAATGTGAAGCTGCCGGAATTAAAAGGAGAACCTTTTGGAATTATTTCTCCCCATGCAGGCATTCAATGGTCAGGCCAGGCAGCAGCATATGGATTTAAAGCATTAAAGAATAAAAAAATAAAGCGTGTGATCCTTTTAGGCCCTTCTCATTATGTTTTTTTCAGGGGCATTGCTACTTCAGGTGTGAATTTTTATGAAACACCCTTAGGCAAAGTCAAGGTTGACAGGGCAGTGTCTGATGAGCTTAACAGGTTGCCTCTTTTCCAGGGGCCGCACAGTGCTGAGACGCCGGAACATTGTCTTGAAATGGAGATTCTGTTCCTTCAAGTGGTTATTAAGGATTTCAGTATTGTGCCGCTTGTGGTTGGCGATATGTCCCGGGATGATTATGAAAAGGCTGCATCAGCACTTAGAAAACACCTGGATAGCACTACGGTTGTGGTTGTCAGTTCGGATTTTACCCATTATGGGAGCCGTTTCGGGTATGTTCCCTTTACGGATGATGTTAAAGACAACCTTGCGAAACTTGATGGAGAGGCTATAAAAAAGATTATCTCGAAAGACTTTGATGGATATATGAAATATTTAGATGAAACAGGGGCCACCATTTGCGGGGCAAAGCCAATAGGAATTTTTATGAAGCTTGTTCCTCCGTCTTCCAGAGGAAAACTTCTTAATTATTACACATCAGGCGACCTGCTGAAAGATTATACAGACACTGTGAGTTATGCATCAATTGTGTTTACAGTTGAACGTGGAAAATAATTTATTAATCAGCAATGTTGTGATAATGGAATATATGATGCCCGGGTGTATGGTGTTGAGTAAATTCAAGTCCATTTTACAGGTTATGTATCCTGGTGTGCCTGTCTTAACCTTTCATCTGTCAACTATTCGAACTGCTTCTCTGAAAAACCGATGGGATTCGTAAAAATCAGTTCAGGGAAATTCAAGGGACGAAAGATTGTGACCCCAGCCGGTTTTGAGACCCGACCCCTCCTGACCCGATTGAGGAAAAGCCTTGCAGACATACTCAGGCCAAAGCTGGCAGGGGCCAGGGTTCTTGATCTTTTCGGTGGATCAGGAGCAATAGCTTTTGAACTTCTGTCAAATGGTGCTGTGAGTGCTGTAGTGGTAGAGATAAATCCCGGGACAGCCGATATTATTTCTCAGAATTCCAGAGACCTTGGTGTTGAAGCTGATGTTGAAATCTTCAGATCAGACTTTGCTGCGGCATTGAGCATGATTACCAGGAGGGATGAAGAATTTGACATTATAGTTGTTGCTCCACCATACGGATTTTGCCTTCAGCAGAAGGCTGTGAGTCTTCTTGGAACTTTAAAAATATTGAAAACAGGTGGTGTAGTTGTTGCCCAGAGAGAAAATAATGAGCCGGTTGTCAATTCATCCGGTCAGCTTATCCTTGTTCGAACAAAAAGTTATGGCCGAACGGTTTTTGAATTTTTCGAGGGTATAAAAACATGAAGGAGGTCTGAATCGTTTCATCAGCTCAGATGGCAGACAAAATATTTTGTTTGACAATAAAAGTGAGAATATAATATTGTTACATGTTATCACAAAAGACAAAAGACCAATAAATGAAAAATGACAATAAATCAAAAACTTGAACTAATAAATTAACAGACAGGATAAACCAGATATGACAGCAAAAAAACATAGTTTTCAGAAAATAAAAACCATAGGTGTTGTTGGGGCCGGACAGATGGGTAAGGGTATTGCCCAGGTAGCAGCTCAGTCCGGATATAATGCTATTGTAGTAGAGCCTTATGAGGAGATGTTAAAGAAATCGATGATGGATATTGAAAAAAGCCTTGACCGTGCTGTTAAACTGGGCAAAATTAAAAAAAATGAAAAGGATGTAATTCTGTCCAGGATGACTTTTAAAAAGGATTTAGATCAACTGTCAGAAGCTGATTATGTGATTGAAGCTGCTGTTGAAAATGAAGCAGTTAAAATGGACATTTTTTCCAGCCTGGACAAAATATGTGCCCCGGGTGTAATTCTTACTACTAATACAAGTTCCGTGCGTTTGGGAAGGCTTGCCAGTATTACGCAGAGACCTGACAAGGTTCTGGGCATGCACTTCATGTATCCTGCCCAGAAAATGAAACTTCTTGAAATAATCAGGACTCCGGCCACGTCAGATGAAAGCTACGGAGTTGTAAAAGAGCTGGCAATAAAGATGGGCAAAACTCCAATCACTGTTACAGACAGCCCGTGTTTTATTACCAGCCGCCTTATCCAGACCCTAATGAATGAGGCAATATTTTGCCTGCATGAAGGCGTATCAACAAAAGAAGAGATTGACACTGCCCTGAAGTTAGGCATGAACCACCCCATGGGTCCGCTGGAACTTGCAGATTTTGTAGGTCTGGATGTGGTGCTTGCCATGCAGCAGGCCCTTTATAACGGATTCCAGGAACCAAAATACAGGCCTTGCCCTTTGCTGATGAGCCTTGTGGAGGTTGGACATCTTGGCCGGAAAACAGGCAGGGGTTTTTATGAGTATAATAAGGATGGAAGCAGAAAAACCTGAAAACGGAAAATTAAAAATTAATGAATCCGGTAAAATTTAATTGTTTGCGGGAGCACTTAGCCTGATGTCAAGACGTTTAATAAATACTGTATCAGTTTGTGCAGGAATATTCCTGATAGCATTTCTATGCAGGATGGAACTTTTTGCGTCTGAGTCGGATGAAGAGTCAACTAACGGAAGTGTTACATTTTCCGGAGGACTTTTAAGTCTGAATGCCAAGGAAGTAAGGTCTGAGGACCTGATGAAGGAGATCGGGGAAAAATGCGGTGTAAAGATTGTGGTTTTCGGAGAGGTGTTTTCCGAGGTGCCTGTAAGCCTGAAGTTTCAGAAACATCCATTGCGTAAAGGCATTGAGAGGGTGATGAGGGCTATGAATATCTCCAATTTTCTTATGCATTTTGAAGATGGGGACAATGGATCAAACATAGTTGAGCTTGACCTTATCGGAAAAAAGGGGGGTGAAAGGCATTTAACAGAAGGTTCCTATCAGAAGCCAAAAACCAGAAGGCCCAATCTTAAAAATAATTCCATAAAAAAAAGGAAAAAGACGAAAAATCTGAAAAACAGGCCTAATAAAAAAGAAGCTGCAAAAATTCAGGAAAATTTTCTCAATATAATGGATGAAATACTTAATGCCCAGCTTGGTGATGGTGAAGAGCCCGACCCTTCAGAAATTCTCAGGCTGTTTAAGGAAGTCGTGCCCCCTGAGATGAAAGACCAGATTCCGCCCGAGGTTCTGGAAGAGCTGGAAAAACTGGAGTAAACGTTTAAAATCAGGTGTGAGGATTTATTGTGATCCTCAGCTTTAGTTTCCATTACGCTACGGTGCCATCACACCAAACTCCCATTCCAGAGGCTTGAAAGTTTTGATCCGGTCAACCACCTGTCATGGCATGCATTTTTTTTCCTTCTGTGCTTTCAGCTTTAAGTTTAAATATTTTTACCCCTTTTGGATTGCCGATAGTTTTTTTATAGTATGCAATACGCTTCTCAAAGTGTTTTATCGGATCAAGCCCGATTTTTTCTATGTTTGCCTTAACAACCTGTTCGATTTCAGGTAAATCTTTTACCTGCTTCAGCTCACCCTCAACAACAACTGAGAACCACTCGGTGTGATCTTTATTCCATCGAAAAACATTAAAGCAAACCATTGGGTTTTCCTGTATACAGCGCCACTTTCTTCCCGCAGGGAGCATGGAGATATAAACTGCATCATTTGTATAAACAAAGCCAAAAGGGATACAGTATGGGAGCCTGCCATCTGTAAATGCCAAGACCCCGTCTCTGACCTTTAGCAGCAACTCTTCAATTTCCTCTGTTGTAAGTTCATGCATTATGTTTTCTCTTAATGATTGTTTCCACCAACTCCATGTGCACGGCTTCAACTGCCTTGCTGCGATATGGGAACAAGCTCGGTTATGCAGGAACCCGCGGTGGCAAGTTCGAAGTTGATCATGCCAGTCTCGGTATCCAGCGTCAAGGTGAGCGTGTGACCCGGATTTCCAAATGCCACTACGTCCTTGGCCGTGGCAGTGGTTGCTCCTGTAATGGTCAGGGTGATATCGTCGTTACCGGTGAATCCAGAAAGTATCAGCGTGCCATTATCGGCAGTCAGTATTACCTCGTCATCGTCATCGCCGCAGGTGCCAGTGCCAGTGTAAACGCCGACAGCTTCCAGCAGGGTGGTTGCTGTTCCAGACCCGCTGTCTGTACATTCTCCGGTTGCAGGCTCACAGGATTCGTTGTCCGGGCATTCAACCTGAATGTTTTCACAGGTGTCTTCCACGCAGGTGTCCGTGGTGCATAGATCAGCGTCATCGCAATCCTCATCAGATGTGCAAACCATACCAGCACATAAACCGTCAGGTTCTATACAGGTCTGGCCTGGGTCACATTCGATCGGAGTACCATCACTGCAGACAACCTGTCCTCCGTCGGCTGTGCATATTTCCACACCATTGCACATTAGGCCGTCATCACAGGGATTGTTCAGGCATGGGTCACACCCTGTGAAAAAAAGCAACAGCAGCGCCAGGGTAACGACAGCCATGCAGTTGTAAAAACTGTTTTTTGTTTTGAGAAAATATACATTGATTTTCATGAAGTCTGTCCTCCGCGAATGTTTGATAAGATTTTGTGTGTTTGGTAAAAAAGATTAGATGAATTGGCATTATGTGTCAAGAAAAAGGATTCCACGAAATGCGCTACAGGAGGATTCTTCTGAGATGTTCACCACATCTGCCCTCAAATTCAAACTATCTGTATTTATGGAACCAGCTGGGCTGCAGTCTGTTTTCATATCAGTAACCACTCCATATATCTCTGTCCTGCGAAAACCGTATGGCCACAGGGGCAGATAATTTTATTGAGGATTTGTCATGATTGCTTCTGTTGCCCTGTGACAGGGATTACGCGATCACCCGTCATCCAGATTAAATACCGCATGTGGGAGCCTGTGCCTCCGGTATGTACCCTGTTAATCACATGCCAGGGCTGCCCCTCGTTTTCTACGTTGGGGGGGGTGCCTTTGCCTGCAATGATCACGCTGTCGAATTGCGGGTTTTTCCCCTCAAGGATTTTTCGAACCTCTGCCTCACCCTCAACAAGGTGGATGTTCCAGCCTGAGACAATATAAAAAAACCCACGCATATTTTCCCTGAAACCGCATCCTGCAATCCTGTGCCTTTCTGAAGGGTCCACATGTTCAATGAAAGCGGTAATATCCTGCTGCATGTTTTTCCGGTTTTCGATTACAGGCAGTCCAACCTTATAGCCGCAGATGTATACTACAGCAACTGATATAACAATTTGAGAACATGTAAAGGCAGAGTGTTTTCGCAAAAAAAGGCATAGAGCCCCGGCAAGACAAAGGCCGGACACACAGTTCCACCCCCCCCAGACCGCAGGTACTATTTCAGATTTTGATACAAAATCCTGTGGAATGAAAGCACAAAGCAGTGGTGCCAGAGTGCAGGCAGTCAGAATAATAATGCACAGACCTGTCAGTATTCCAAAATAAGCCTGGAGCCAGCGGGGAAACCGCATCATCAGGGCTTCAGCACACATAATCGCGAAGACAGGCTTCAAGGGGAACAGATAAAGGCCCCGTTTTGAGACAGAGACGGTTAGTATTGATAGAGAGACAATACTCCAGACCAGTAAAAAGATACGCTCCCTTGAAATGGATTTAAGGCCACTGTTTTTCAGGTCTGTGATTACCCTGTACGCCCAGAACATAACCAGAGGTGTCCAGGGCAGGGTATGGGCAAGGCTTTTTTTAATATAAAAAAACAGGTGCCCTGGTTTTTCATGCCCCATGGAGGCTGTCCCTGTAAGCCTGCCAAGCTGGTTTTGAAAGAACCACTCATTGAAAAGTTCCCTGCCTCCTGTAATAAAAAGCGACAGCATCCAGCTTCCGATCAGAAGCAGTAGAAGAGCCAGTCCGGCAGCATGGAGCCACAGATAATAATTGCCTTTCCTGCCTTCGCGGCGCTGAGTAAGGCACCAGGGTACAAACATCCCCACCCATCCGCTTCCGATCAAAACAGGGCCGATCATTCCCTTGGAGAGGAAAGCACCGGCTGAAAAAAAGGCAGCTAAAAGCAGAAATGAGCGCTTTCGTCCAAAATAGACTTCGGCAAAGCTCCACAAAGCTGCAATTACAAAAAATGCAAGGGCAGCATCCACGCGGATCCAGTGAGAATTTTTAAAAAAATCTACCATGGTAGACAGCAGTGCCGCTGACATGGCACCTGTCAGGCAGGTGCGCAACGGAGATGCTTCCTGTCCATCGCTGCATTGGGAAGACGCCAGCCTCCGTGCAAGCAGAAAGGTCATGAGCAGGATGCCGGCTCCCCATACGGCTGAGCTCATCCGCACTGCACCAGTGTTTCCCAAAAGTGCTTCTGCGACATGAATAAAGCCCGCGGCAATGACAAAGTAAAGCGGCGGTTTTTCTATGAAGGGCTCTCCGGCAAGGCGGGGCAGTATGAGGTTGCCCTCCCTGCTCATTTCCAGGGCTATTGCTGCAACACGCGGCTCATCAGGTGCCCAAAGCCCCCGGTCAGCGATTCCAACAAAACAGAGCACCACCCCTAATGCCAGGGCTGTGTACCAGAGGCGCAGCTCAGACTGTTTTAGAACTGGCATGATATTTTGTGCAGATTTCATGTTAGACTGTTCCCCTGTAAATTTAACTGACAAATATTTTTTATTCTATCAGTAAAAACCTTGCCCTGAGGGCAAGGTCACAGATCATAGGCTAAGCCATAAGAAGAAATGAATGGCCAAAAGCTAACCTTCATTTTCTTTGACGGCCAAAGAAAATGAAGCAAAAGAAAGGCCGCCCGC
>JAJRXD010000169.1 GCA_024276465.1 Deltaproteobacteria bacterium | reverse complement strand
GACAAATAATTGCTCCCCAGTAGCTCAGTCGGTAGAGTCCCGATGGATCGGGATTAACCACCTGAAAGGGGAGGGAAAAAGACAGACAAATAATTGCTCCCCAGTAGCTCAGTCGGTAGAGCAGGTGGCTGTTAACCACCTTGTCCGTGGTTCGAGTCCGCGCTGGGGAGCCAATTTTTCAAATAGGCTGTTAATTCCGAAGGATTTCGGAATTCGAGTCCGCGCTGGGGAGCCAATTTTTCAAATAGGCTGTTAATTCCGAAGGATTTCGGAATTCGAGTCCGCGCTGGGGAGCCAATTTTTCAAACAGGCTGTTAATTCCGAAGGATTTCGGAATTCGAGTCCGCGCTGGGGAGCCAATTTTTCAAACAGGCTGCTAATTCCGAAGGATTTCGGAATTCGAGTCCGCGCTGGGGAGCCAAATTTTCAAACAGAGGCTGGTTTATCAACTGGCCTTTTTATTTTTCAGATGAAGTATTTTGTGTACATTCTTGAGAGCGTAACAACAGGCAGATATTATGTAGGGCAGACAAGTAATATCAATAGAAGGTTGTCTGAGCATAATGACCCTGAATATCAAGGTAGTAAGACAACCAAGCGATTTAAAGGCCCGTGGATTTTAATATATCATGAAGAATTCAGCAGTCGGGCAGATGCAGTAAAGCGTGAAAAAGAGATCAAGGCCAAAAAGAGCAGGAATTACATTGAGTGGCTAATTGCAGATAAAGGCTGTTAATTCCGAAGGATTTCGGAATTCGAGTCCGCGCTGGGGAGCCAAATTTTCAAATAGAGGCTGGTTTATCAACTGGCCTTTTTATTTTTCATATAGCGCTGCACATATCTTTTGAAAATCGTTTTTTTGATTTAAGTCAAGGACAAAAAACCTGGAATTCTATAAACTATATTAGATAGGAACTCAAGCAGGCGACAAAAAGCCTTAACCTGACTTCTGGATTAAAACATATAGAATATAAGTTTATGGAAGATTCCAAAAAAAACAAAAATCCTGTACCCCGCGAAATATCGGAAAGCGATATTTACCAGGCGATGAGAGAAATGCCCGGGTATGTGGATATTACGCCGGACGACTTTAAGGAAATATACGGTCACGCATATCAGCATGCATATCAGCACCTGTTATCCAGACACATTAAGAATGAATCAACTGCTTTGTTCCCGGAATTCCCAGGTGCATCAGCTCAGGAAAATGGAGCTACAGATGCTTCTGCTCAGGACAGACATTCAGCTCTGTCACTTAAAAATTATATAAAAAAAATGAAGGGCGCGGAGAAAAGCCCTCCAAAAGTCGGAATAAAAGAAATCTGCTGGTCATGGGTCGGTGCATTTCTGGGAATTGCGGCTGTTGCCTATTGCAATTTCAATATAGTAGGTCAAATGGATTTAATTATGATAATAGGTTCTTTTGGTGCATCAGCCGTGCTTATATATGGAGCGATTAAAAGCCCTCTGGCACAGCCGAGAAATTTTATCGGCGGACATATTGTCTCTGCAGTAATTGGTGTTGCTTCATATCAACTGCTTTTCTTCAGTCCGTGGATGGCCTCTGCCATGGCAGTTGCAACAGCTATAGCAGCTATGCATGCAACAAAAACATTGCATCCACCGGGTGGAGCAACTGCTTTGATTGCAGTCATAGGAAGCCGGCAGATACATGATCTTGGCTATCTGTATGTATTGGTGCCGGTTGGCCTGGGAGCTTTAATAATGCTGGTGGCAGCACTTATTGTGAACAATATTCCGGAACACCGTAAATATCCTGAATTCTGGTGGTAGGGTGCTGGAGTCATCTCCGAAAGGATAAAGTGTGTTTCTGTTTTTGCATACCCCCGTTCCACCATGTTTGTGCAATTTTTATCTTGCTCAATCATCGTGGCTTCTTTATAATGCATCACTTCCGGACAAATGCTGAACCGAAAAACCTTATACAAGAAGGAATAAATCCGGGGTTTTGTTTACATGAATAATTTGCCCTTTAATGGAAAATAGATATATATAGATAGTTAGGCAGGCAGGAAATGAAAAAACAAATGCTTATATTCTGTTTCTTGATTATGTTTATCCTGGCAGGTGAAATGAGTTTTGCTTCAACAGCTTATGTAACAGACTCATTTGAAATTACCCTTAGATCGGGCCCAAGCAATTCCAACAAGATTACTCTGCTGCTGAAGTCCGGACAGGCTTTGGAAGTAATTAAAGAGGAGGGTCAGTGGAGCAATGTTCGGTTTATTCGAAAAGATGGAACAGAAAAAGAAGGATGGGTTTTAAATCGTTATCTGATTTACAGGTTGCCCTGGCAAAAACAGGCTGAAGAGTTAGGCAGGAAAAACAGTGCACTGAAACAGAGCCTGAGAGAAACAGAAAAGCAGAGAGATGCCCTTCTTGTCCAGAAAAAGGAGCTTGAACAGGAGTTGAAAAAGACAACTCAGGCAGTCGGAAAAATTAAGAATCAATATGACTCTTTGGAGAAAGGGGCTGCAACTTATCTTTCTACAAAAAAAGAACTGGGAAAAGCACTGTCAGAACTGGACTCAGCCAATGCAGTTGTTAAAAGGCAAAAAGATGAAATACAAAAGCTGTCGATGGCAAGTTCACTCAAATGGTTTGCAACCGGAGCAATTGTTATTCTATGTGGCTGGTTGATCGGGCTTGCCATGGGCAGGCAGAATAAGAAGCGGAAGAGCTCTCTTTTGCAATAATGATGAAGTTGTCAATAAGTGAGGCAGAGTACCCTTCAGAAGATTAATATGGTCATATGCATAAAAAAATAATTTTTGTGATAGTACTCCTGCCTTTTATTGGCTGCCTGATGTCCGGGGCACAGAAAGAGAGAAAAAAGAAAGATGACCAGCTTGTTTTTTTACGGGCACAGAAGGCTCTGGATGCTCGTGATTATGCTGACGCTATTGAACTTTTTCAGCTTTTTACCGGTAATTTTCCGAAATCAAATGGATACACTATCGCTCTTCAGCGCCTTGGAGAGTCCTTTGAAGGACTTCTTGAACAGGAATATATTCAAAAGGTGGAAAACGGTGAAAACGAACAAATTGTCAGGAAGGAATTTATTTCCAGGTACGGGCATTTCAACTGCTGGGAAAAAACATCTGAGGGGCTTAAGTATAATTTAATACATTATAAGACAATCCTTGCAAAGTTCCCTGACAGTCCCATAGCAGATGAAGCAGCATACAGGATTATTCCATGGGAAAGCAACTATAATGGCAGGCCGGATGGGCTCTTGAAAGAAATTAAATGCCTGGAGGAAATTTTACAGAACTACCCGTCAACATCCTTTCGTTCTGAAATACTTTACAAAATAGCACACAGGTTTCATATCCTTTATGAGATGTATGCTTTTTCCACTGCCCCGGACATAAGGAATGGAGAAATGGCCAGCCAGTATCGCCGCAAGGCTGTTTACACTTATAAGCTTGTTTTAGATTATCATGACCATACAAAGTATTCTCAAAAAGCCTGGAGAGATCTTTCCATGCTTGAGGAGGGGAAAAGAATTTATGTCTTTGAGTAGAATCTACCCTTTGCCTCTTATTCTTCTAAAAGATATATAGTGCTGACATCTTCCCCAAGATTGTCCAGGCTGGCTGTTTTTATCCTGTCAAGCGCCACAGAGTATACATAGTCGTCCATAAAAATACTTCGCTTAACAACTGAACTGGAATTTGTCCACCAGTTGCTGCAGGCATTCCAGCTGTCTTCAGAGCCTGGCTTAACATGAGAAATACCGCCTCTCCTTGTAAATCCATGGTTTGCTGTTACATCGTAGACAAGCAGGCCACTGAAAATCATGTCATTGGCATATGCCCCACCATATGATTCCCCATCACATATTGTAATGGGTATGGCAAGAAGGTCTTTCGGAGCAAAGTAGTTAAATGCAAGATGGTTGGTGGCTGCTTCAGAAGTGCTTCCACGTGTGCCGATTACCTCCTTGTGAAGAAGTTTGGGGTCTGACATTGTTGACACATCAAATACCTGCAAGAGAATTCCCTGAAACCATGCAAAATCCCCCTGGTCATCAGCATCATAGCCGATGGTAAGAAGATGATCATGATCCATCATGTGCATATAGGTGGAAAACCGGGAATTTTAAGTTCCCCTTCAATCCGGGGCGCTTCAGGATTGCTCAGGTCAAAGGCATACAGGGGGTCTGTTTTTTTAAATGTAACGATAAATGCATTTCTGCCGTCAAACCTGACTGACCTGATATCTTCAGTGGGTGCAATGTTATCGATCTGACCAACTGTTTCCAGTCTGCCTGAATTTTCCCTGAGGACAGATAAGGTGCTGTACATGTTTGAGTCAGGGACATGGCCTGTTGTTGTTGCAATACGCAAATGTCCCTCGAACTCATCCATGGCAAACTGATTCAGCACACTGCCTTTTACTACTCCGCTTCCTGTGTATTCACATGCCGGAGGATTGTTTTTAAGGTTGAATTTATGTACTGTGCTTGCCTGCTGAATTCCGGCATTAATGTCATAGTACCACGGTTGATCGTAGGTGTACTGTTGCCTTGTGGATACATACAGAGCAGAAGCAGATGCATATACAGCTCCGGGGTTGCCGAAAACAGTAGTCTGGCTGAGTTCTTCAAGCTTGTCTATATCAAGGGAAAGAACCGTTAAAAAAGATTTACTCTCATGCCTGCCTGATTCATATACGTTACTGCAGTCAATCAGCAGACCTTCGCGGGTAATTGCCTCATTGTTCACGTAACGGGTATCCTGTATTCCGGGAAGCCAGTCCGCAGGGGTTGAATCAGCAATAATCTCACGATTTTTTTCTTTAAGAGCTTCAAAAGCCGCCATGATTTCTTCAAGAGACGGTTCTTCTTTTTCATAATACCGGCACTTGTCCAATATTTCCGGCTGGTACCTGATGTCCGGGGATGAAAAAGCCGGCGAGAGGATAACTGAATGGATTGCTGTTCCAATGCGGCGCGCATTGATATATGAACCTGAAAACCTGATTTCACGAAGGAGTCTGGGGCTGGACCGGTCGGCAATATCATACAAAGTGATTTTCAGTTTCCGGTTGTCGCCTGAAAAGTCACAGTCATACCCATATGTGCATTCGCTGTCAGAATAAAGGAAATCATCGTAATAGTAAGGATAAGGGTCAGGGGTGCTGATATGGCCAAGGCTTGAATATATAAGCGCACGATCTGATGCAACAAAAAGTTTTTTCGGTGTTCCCTCAATGTCAACCCTGCTGACAATGCCTGATTCTTCGGGTGGCCATGCATCTATGATCTGGAATTTGTTATCTGCCAGAATGTAGATATATGCCCCGTCGTTTTTTATAAAGTCAGCCTCATCAACCCCGGATACCTGGTTGTTTGTGTTAGAGTACTCTGAAGCACTTTCCGAGGAGGAACTGTGGCTTCCAGCGCCATTGTCTGGAGAGGGTGGAGCTGGAACAGGTCCACCAAAATACTCATAATAGCAGCACCCCCCGCATGCACTGATTTCTGCTGCATGGGAATCAATCTTTGCTTCCATCTCCAGTATTGCCTGCTCCTTCAACTCTGCAACCAGAGCGTTGCAATCAGCAACTGGATACAGTTCGGCAAGCTTGCCCGTATCTGCCGGTTGTGTGATAACCCCAACCCCAAAATTTACCTCGCTGTTATTTTCAAAAAGACCCAATGTTGAAACCATAGGGTTAGGTGTTGTAAGTTTGTTATCATCATAGTCGGTACTTAACAGGTAAAGTCCCTTTTTAAGCCCTGAAAAAACATATCTGCCGTCTTTATCTGTTATTGCAGTCCCTGTGTCAGCTGTTATTAAAGAGAGATTTGGTTTTCTAAATGATATAAGAATACCTTTTATTCCTTTTTCTCCCTCATCCATCCTGCTGTTTCTGTTAACATCATTAAAAACGTATCCTGTGATGCTGTTTGCAGGGTAGTATGAGGAACCTGAAAAGTTGATTTCATTACTGTAGGCATGGACACAAAGGAAGAAAAATGTAAGAAATAAAGCAGGGAATAGTTTTAAAGTTTTTATTTTCATTTTTTCTCCTTCTGATGATACCGGTTATGTCAAAAACGAACCACAGAGTGTTTCTCTGTGAACCGGTTTATTGTTGTCAAAACTTTTTTTACGCTTTTCCCCCAATCTTTTCGCGCATAAATGCGCTCCTACCTTTTCATAAAAACTTGACACTACCTTATCAGTGTAGTTGAGAAATGCTGAAATTCAATAAAAACAACTGTAAAACAGGATGAGTTTTCTTTTGCATAACTTTTGCTTATTCCCTGCACAATGGAAAACCCCGGAAGATTGAACAGGTCATACGGGCATCAATTTTTTGACAACAAAGATAAATTATGCCATCCTGATTCGACTTAATTATTTATTATCGGGGACGATAAGTTGGAACGGGAAAAAGTGCTTTTTATTTCAAAAAGGGGAAACCTTAAATATCTTACGGAAGATTTTAAAAGGCTGTATTTTGGCGATGAGTTTTGCGACCGGCTTTTGCCTGGCAGGGATGATCTGTGCGGGGTTATGGATCATGTGCAAAACAGGGGGCTTGAGTTTACATTTGTTACCCCGTATGTGACAGAGGCAGGGCTTGAAAAACTGGAGGAGCTCTTTCCTTTGCTGCCCGAAAAAACCGAAGTAGTAATAAATGACTGGGGTGTCTTACGTGTAATGAAAAGAAGGTTTCCAGGTCTTGTGCCTGTTTTAGGGAGGCTTCTTACCAAGGTTAAACGGGGTCCACGGATTGTGAGTTTTCTTGACAGGCTTCCGGAAGAGGCAGTCAAACATTTGCGCAAAACAAATTTAGGCGTGCCTGTATATCAGAAGTTTCTTTCTGATAACAACATAAAACGGGTAGAACTTGACAACCCTTTTCAGGGGATTGACCTGAGTGATGTTCCTGAAGGGCTCAGACTGTCTCTTCACGTTCCTTTTGCTTATGTTACCACCACACGATTCTGCCTGGTTGCAAATTGTGATCGCCCTGAAAGAAAGGGTTTTATCGGTGTATTTCCCTGCAACAGGGAATGCCGGAGATACACTTTTTACCTTGACAATAAAGCAATGACAACAACCCTGATCCGCAGGGGAAATACCCTTTTTTATAAAAATACCAGTATTCCAGCGGAACTGGAAAATTCAGGGATTGACCGCCTTATTGTTGCACCGGAAATCCCCCATTGAGCTTAAGGGATTGTAAAAAATCTAATTGCAGAAATTGCTCACCAAGGGCTCGGAAAGTTGATTTTTTAAAATTTTATTGACTGTACAGTAATGAAACAAAGTAAATACGGGGCTTTTATAGCACTTTTTTTGTGTTCTTCTTGCAGGCTTGTGGCTCAAACAGTGCCGATGAGCAGAAGGAGAGGCTTCGTCCAGCCGGGGTCAAAATAACAGAGGCTGTTAAGGGCGATATTTCGACAGAAATCCATGCAACCGGGACAATATTACCAAAAGATGAGGCTTATATCGGACCTGTTGTAAGCGGAAGAATTGAGAAATTTTTTGTTGACGAGGGGGACTTTACAGAGAAGGGAGATCCCCTCTTGCAACTGGAGCAGATTCGGTTCAGCCTTGCACTTAAGGAGGCAAAGGCAGCCTATGCTGAAAGCCTGGCGCAGCTGAAGAATACTGAATTAAAACTGAAACGCAACAGGGAGCTTTTTGAAAAAAACATAATAGATAAGGAGATACTCGATAATATTAAAACAGATGCGGAACTGACCCGGGCACGGGCTGATATTGCCAGGGCCCGGTTTGAAAGGGCAGAGCAAGACCTGAAGGATTCCGTGCTTTATGCTCCGTACCGGGGTTTTATAGTTGAGAGGAAGATGAACAAGGGAGAATTTTATTCAACCCTGTCAAATGACTATGTTTTACATCTTGTTGATACCAGCAGTGTCAGGATTGAAGTAAACATTATTGAGACAAAGAAGCAGTGGATTAAAGCCGGAAAAAAAGTTCTGGTGTTTGTTGATGCCATACCCGGAAAAACATTTGATGGAGAGATTACTACTGTTAACCCGCTTATTGACCCTGTCAGCAGAAAGTTTTTAGTTAAAATTGAGATCCCAAAAAATGATTTTACCCTTGAATCAGGCATGTTTGCAAGGGTAATGATTCCGGAAGAAAAAAGAACAAACACTCTGCTGGTACCTGCCGATGCGCTTGTTAACAGGGATGGCAAAAGAACCCTTTTTGTTGCAGAGGAAAAAAGGGCGGTAATAAAACAGGTCAGAACAGGTTTGATAACGCATGAGCTTGTTGAGATACTGGACGGGATAAAGGAAGGTGACAGTGTAATTGTCGACGGGATGTATGCTGTAAAGGATGGAACACCGCTTTTGATCCAGGAGTAAGAAACAAACAAAAATGTGGTTAGATATGCACAGGAGGGGATACTGATACATTTAGTGTTGCGTGTTAAAAACCCATGTCTTCTTAACTCGATTGTATAGGAATTTCCTTTTCTCCTTCTAAAGGATGTGGATACCCCCAGTTGATATGTTCAGTCGCTGGTAGCCGCAGACTTTAGTCTGCGTTAAGTATTAACAAACAGGAAGAGATTTTTTTTAAGGCTTATCTTAATGAACCTGCCTGAAATTTCCGTTAAAAGACCCATAACAGTTTCAATGATTATTCTTATAATAATGGTCCTTGGCCTGGTTTCATTTACCAGGCTGGGGCTTGATTTCTTCCCGGATCTCCAGTTCCCTGAAGTTTCCGTCATTACAACCTATCCAGGCACATCATCTGAGGAGATTGAAACCCTTGTCACAAGACCCCTTGAGGAAGCAGTTGCAACGGTATCAGGTGTACGCAAGGTTAAATCCTCGTCGCGGGAAGGCGTGTCCGTTATTCAGGCAGAGCTTGAGTGGGGTACAAATCTTGATCTCGTTGCTCAGGATGCCCGTAACATGATGGATATTATCTATGACATGATGCCTGACGAGGTTGACCGCCCTCTGGTAGTAAAGGCTGATATGGACATGATGCCGGTACTTTATTACGGTGTGTTCAGCAATACCGGCAGGGATCAGAGAAACTTAAGGAAACTTGTGGAAGATCATATTGAAAAGAGGCTTGAGACCATGCCGGGTGTTGCTTCCGTGACAGTCTCAGGAGGGCTTGAACGGGAAATTCTTGTGGACGTTGACAGGGGCAGGCTTAAAGCCCACAACCTGTCCCTTGATGAGATTATTGCCGTGATAAAAGCCCAGAACAGAGACCTGCCCGGGGGATATCTTATCCAGGGAACAACGGAATATATTGTTCGCACTACCGGGAAGTTTAAAAACCCGGAAAATATAGCAAATACTGTTATTAAGGTGGAAAGCGGAACGCCCATTTATATTAAAGATGTTGCCGAGGTAAAAGATTCTTACAAGGAGGTTCGGAATTTCAGCAAAACCAACCGCAGAGATTCTATTATTTTCTGGGTAACGAAAGAGTCAGGGGCAAATACGGTACGGGTTGTGGATGCTGTAAGAAAGGAAGTTGACAGAATTAAGAGCAGCCTGCCGCAGGACATTGAACTGAAAAGCGTCTGGGATACTTCAAAGATCATAAGAGATTCTGTCCAGCAGCTCAAGACCACGGTCAAGTGGGGCGGGCTCATAACCATAATTGTTCTTTTCGTTTTTCTCTGGAGTGTTCGAACTACCCTTACCCTTGTTATAACCATCCCCTTTGCCATTATAGCCACCTTTATAGCAATTGATTTCGGCGGCTATACATTGAATCTTATAACCCTCAGCGGGCTGGCATTAGGGGTAGGTATGATAGTCGATAATTCAGTAGTGGTTCTTGAGAATATTTTCAGGCATATTGAGTCAGGCGAAGACCGGATGGAGGCTGCAAAAAAAGGAGCAAGCGAGGTGTCAATGGCCATTACCGCTTCAACCCTGACCAGCGTTATTGTCTTTGTCCCCCTTATTTTTGCAGGTGGGCTGGCAGGTGAGTTTACAAAACCTCTCGGGCTTACCGTGACCTTTGCCCTTTTTGCATCCCTGCTGGTTGCGCTTACAATTGTTCCCATGATTTCTTCGAGGATTCTAAGTCCGGGGAGCGGAAACGGAGAAAACAGATTTTACGGGGGGCTTGCATCCTATTATAAAAAGGTCATAAGGTTCAGCCTTGGACATCGCGGCCTTATGGTTTTTATGGCGGTGATTGTTTTCGTTGTGAGTGTTATTCTCATCAGGTATGTCAAGGGTGAGTATATGCCAAGGCTGGATGAAATTTATTCGACCTGTGTAATAAAGCTTGCTCCAGGAACGTCTCTTGATGAAACATATGAGTTTGTTTCAGCAATCGAAGAATCAATTATGGCCCAGCCTGAATTCAAGGCCATTCTTTCCCTTACAGGGCTTTCCGAAACATCAAAGTTTGATCTTACATCAGGTGCCGGACCTGCTGGTGTCAATGAGTCAGAGCTGTTTTTTGAAATTTGTCCCAAGGCTGAGAGGCAGCGGACAAGCACCAGGTTCCTGGAAGATGTGATGTCAGGATTGCCTGATATTGTTGATGGAACATATTACTTTATGCAGACTACAGATTATTTTACCAAGGGCGGAGACAGGCCCATAGAAATAAAGCTGTACGGAAGCGACCTTAGCGTTCTCAAGAAGCTTTCAGACAGGGTGGAACATTTTCTGAAAAACACTGATGGTATGCTTGAAGTTGACAAAAGCCTCCGGATGGGCAAACCAGAGCTTAAGGTTGATGTGGACAGGGAAAAGGCGTCCATGATGGGAATAACCACTGGTCTTGTTGCAAACACAATAGAAACCGCCCTTCTTGGCAGAAAGGTAACAAAATATCGGGAGGCAGGCGATGAGTATGATATACGTGTGAGGTTCAGAGAGCATGACAGGAAAACCATTCAGAATCTTAAGGACATTACCATTTCAAGTCCCATGGGCTTTCAGGTAAACCTGGCTGATATTGTGGAAATAAGGCAGGGAAAAGGGCCGATAGAGATAAAAAGAGAGAACCAGGAGCGCATTGCTACTGTAAGCGCTAACTATTCTCCTGAGAAGTTTGATCTCAGGAAGGCCAGGGATATTATCAAAAACTACTTTAACATCAATCCCCTGCCAGAAGGCTATTTTTACAGGTTTGGCGGGTCAATAGAGGATATGGGAGAGATGGCGACAACCATGCTGTGGGTCATGATTCTGATTGTGCTGCTGATCTACATGATTATGGCTGCCCAGTTTGAGTCCATGTCACAGCCTTTTGCAATTATGATTGCGGTCCCCCTTGCTTTTATCGGTGTAGCTTTTGCACTTTTTGTTTCCGGAAAATCCCTTTCCATCATGTCCTTTATAGGCATTATGATGCTTGCCGGTATTGTTGTTAATAACGGGATTGTATTTGTAGATTATATAAATCAGCTCAGGGCCGGAGGAATGGAAAAACATGAGGCTATTGTAACTGCAGGTGCTGTAAGGCTGAGACCAATCCTTATGACAACTCTGACAACATGCCTTGCCATAATTCCAATGGCATTAGGCCGTGGAGAAGGTGCAGAGCTTTTTTCACCTATTGCAGTAACAATTTTCGGTGGACTTCTGACCTCAACGTTCCTTACTCTTATTATTGTTCCTTCCATGTACAGCCTTATAGACAGCTTTACACAGACAGCCCTTAATGCTGCCAGAAGGTTGAGGGGATAAAAGCAGGTAAAGCGAGGATCTGAAAATTGAGCAATCAGCGATTTTTTGACATGATGAAAACAGGACAGCAGTTGTAAAAGTTTTTTATTCGTTTTCGTCCCGACTTTTAAAGTATCATGGACATGGATTCACAGGGACTTAAAACATTACTATGAAAATTGTTCTTGCCACAACTAATTCAAACAAACTGAGAGAATTCAGGACAATGCTGAAGGATATTGGTGTGACCATTATTTCCCTTGACAGTTTTAAGGGTTGTCCGGAGGTTATTGAGGACGGTAAGAGCTTTGCAGAAAATGCTTTGAAAAAAGCACGGACAATTGCAGAATATTGCGGACTTGTCACTGTGGCAGATGATTCTGGCCTTGAGGTGGATTTTCTTAACAGCATGCCCGGAATCTATTCAGCAAGATATTCCGGAGAAAAGGCAGATGACAGAAAAAACAATGAAAAGCTTTTAAGAAAACTCAGCGGAGTTTCAAGGGATAAAAGGGGGGCACAGTTCAGGTGTGTCATTGCAGTTGTTGACCCGGAAGCCGGGGAACAGGTTGTTGAAGGCTCATGCAGGGGCATTATTATAGAAGAGGGCAGGGGAAGTAATGGATTTGGTTATGACCCTGTTTTTTTTGATGAGGACTCAGGCCTTACTTTTGCAGAGATGAAGCCGCAGCAGAAAAACCTGATCAGTCACAGGTCCAGGGCAATCAAGGAGTTAAAAAAGATATTACCCGGTTTCTTTCAGCAAAGCAGCTAAACATATGCTGAAAAACAGTTGCTAATTTATTTAATTTGTGCTATTTTTCAAAATTAATTTTTTATCGGGGCGTAGCGCAGTCTGGCAGCGCACCTGGTTTGGGACCAGGGGGTCGGAGGTTCAAATCCTCTCGCCCCGACCACATTTTTCAATGTAAAAACAAATAGTTAAAGATTTTTCGTCCTCAAAAATACCGTCATTTTTTCTTTGTCGCAGTCTTTTTAATCCACTCAGATTTATGTGTGCATGCTTGTCTGTTGGAGCCACGCAGCTTATTTATCATGCGGCAAGTTGCCAGAAATAAACATGGTCTGCTCCAACATATTTGAACATGTTTAATTATTGCCCTCAGGCAGGACATTAAACAGGGGGAAGAACGGGTGTGAGTAGATTGTCTCTTTTAGATAAAAAACTTGATTTTGCTTGTATTGTTCTCTGTCAGTTTTTATAATAAAGCTTTTGGCACTATAAAAGATGGACTGACTGTTCTGACAATATTAATATACTTAGGGAGGAATAAAATGTTTACAAAGAGAACTGTTTTCTTTCATCCTTTAAAGACAAAACCCCGCTACATATTTGCCCCTGTTATTATTATCCTGTGCTTAGCCCTTGCATCCTGTGACAGCAGCATTGTTTATGAAAATGCAAGTCTCAGTGGCTGCTATTCTCAGAACAATGAAATTTTTCATCAATTCTGGTTTGACGGTGTATCCGAATTTGAGGATATATTCTGGACACCCGAATCAGGAACAGTGTCATACGCCGGCACATATACTGTTTCTGAAAATGAGCTGTATCTTGAATATTATAGTTATGATCCGGAGCAATACACTCTTTTTATATACAATGATGGAATTACCTTAGATGACACCCCGTATTATTACAGTGGTCAGGAGTGCTATTAATTAGTATATGACGACTTTGTTGCCCCTGGCTTGTGAACTTTTTACTTTTTACGACTTGTAGCAACAGGTACAAACAGGATTACAATGTTTCCCACCCTCTCCTTTTTTGCCAGCTAAGGTGTCCTGTCAATGCTGTTATCTCCTTTATTTGTCAAGCCAATCAAGAATCTTCCCGTTGTTTCTGCAAAATTATCTTTAATTTGGGAGAATTCCCTATGAAAATGAGGTCTTTGTCCTATAGTATTTTTTTTCTGTTTGTGAAAGCATTATATATATTATGAATGTATGATTGCTTAAAAAAGGAGCCAGCCATGCAAGCACTGGAAAATAAACACTCGGAATCAACTAATATTGAGAAACACTATAAAAATCTGTTTTCAGACATCAGCAAAGAACAGTTGCACAGGGCAGTTAGAATTACCACGGCATTTGTTGAAGAAGGGAAAATTGAAGGTCTTGCTGATGCCTTGAATGATGAGAACTTGCTGATGAGGGCAGTTGCCGAGGAGGTTTTGCGTGTAATAACTGCTGAAAAATGAAAAAGCAGTTCTTTTTCGGCATGTTATTGACAGGAAACTCTGTATTCAGGGTTTAAGTTGCAGCTATTGATCCTCCCTTTTTTATGAAATTTTTGACAGCACCTTTGACTTACTGTTCCTGCCCGGCATCTTCAAGAATCATGTCCCTGAGTGCAGCATATTCTTCGGTGTCTGAAAGATTATGATCTGAAAGATTGAAAACATCTGCCTCGCTGCCGTCCCTGTTGAGAATAACTACATCACGGTAGGTCACCCCCCAGCTTCCCCACCAGTCTGTCTCTTCTGTGTCCTGCAGCCAGGCAATATCACGGCCCCGGCATATTTCTTCATTACTGCTGTCATGGCCTGCATCGTTAACACCTAAAATAAAAACACCTGCATCAGGATAGCCAGCGTTGATCTCTTTTTGGAGCTGGTCCAGAAGCCCGAACTGGGCTCGACAATAGCTTCAGGTGGCTTGGCCAAAGTACCAGGCTGAGACCATGCCCGTGTAGTCCTCTGGCAGGATATGCTTGTTGAATGTTGGGTGAAGTCGAGTTGACATCCAGCAGAGCGCCACCACGGATAGCTGAATCAGGGGGGGTTACTAAATCACAGCCTGTCAGCAGCGCAACAGACAGCAATGTTATAAAAAAAAGTTTTTTCATAATGTCTTCAAAATTCAAAAAAGATCAAAAGTCTGATTTATCTTCATTTTGACATAATGTGTGTTATAATTTCAAGAAGAAACTTAAGATATTAGAAGCAATGGTCGATTAAATTCTGCTGTACTCATAAAAGGATACCATACAGAACATAAACAATAAAGCCGGGGTTTATCATGCATACCAGATTATCATTTTTTGGAGCCACAGGCACTGTTACAGGCTCGCGCTTTCTGCTTGAAATCATGGGCCGTAAGTTTCTTGTTGACTGCGGGCTTTTTCAGGGATTAAAAAAAAACAGGCTTAAAAACTGGGAACCCTTTCCTGTTCCCCCATCGGAAATTGAAAGGATACTCCTGACCCATGCCCATATTGATCATTCCGGATATATACCATGCTTTTGCAAACAGGGTTTTTCCGGTAAAATCAACTGCACCCATGCCACTCATGCCCTGTGTGAAATAATGCTCCATGACAGCGGATATCTACAGGAAGAAGACGCAAGGTGGGCAAACAAAAAAAACTTTTCAAAGCATAAGCCTGCACTGCCACTCTATACTGTTGAAGATGTTGAAAATGCCCTCTCCTTTTTTCAGTCCGTTCACTATGGTGAGGACATACTCATTAGCGATGGGCTCAGGGTGAAATTCAAGGACGCAGGCCATATCCTGGGATCTTCATTTGTTGATATTAAAACCACAGTTAACAGTAAAACAAGGAGGTTTCTTTTCAGCGGTGATCTGGGAAGTCCCATGAGGCCGATACTGCGCGACCCTGTCCAGGTACATGAAGTTGATTATTTAATTTTAGAGTCAACCTATGGCAATCGCCTGCACAGTTCAGACCACAAACAGAGGGACAAGGAACTTGCGCGTGTAATTAATGAAAGCATACAGAGGGGAGGCATTCTTGTAATTCCTTCATTTGCTGTTGAGCGAAGTCAGGAACTGCTGTTTTATATTCGGGAACTTGAAGAGAAAATGATAATACCGTCCCTTCCGGTATACCTTGATTCTCCCATGGCTATAAATGCAACATCAGTGTTTGAGAAATGGACAAGTGAATATGACTTTCAGGCAAAACTTTTGCTTCTTGAAGGGAAAAATATTTTAAGACCCGGACATCTGCGTTGTGTAAAAGATGTTGAAGAATCAAAAGCACTTCACGATGTGAAGGGCCCTGCAATTATTCTTTCTGCCAGCGGGATGCTTCAGGGCGGCCGAATCCTTCATCACCTGGAGCACAGGCTTTCAAAGTCTGAAAACACTGTCCTCTTTGTCGGATACCAGGCAGAGGGAACACGGGGCAGGGCAATACTTGAGGGAAAAACAGAGGTAAAAATCCATGGCCAGTCAATTAAGGTTAAGGCAAAAATTGAAAACATATCAGGATTTTCCGGGCATGCGGATTATAATGAAATCCTTGCATGGCTCATGGGATTCAACAGGCCACCCTTGAAAACATTCATAGTTCACGGTGAACCCAATTCTTCACAGGTTCTGGCAGATAAGATCAAAAACCTGTTGGACTGGGATGTTGTTATTCCAGCTTTTAAAGAGTCGTTTGAATTATAACTCAGGGAGATACTATGGAAAAACAATACCTTCTGGATTCATTTAATCTTGGTGATGCATGGCGTCTTTTTAAAATAATGGCAGAGTTTGTTGAGGGTTTTGAGACCCTGACCGATGTCTATCCAAGTGTAAGCATTTTTGGATCTGCAAGGACTGACCCTGAAGACAAAATCTATAAAAAAACAGAGTTAATAGCAAAAAAACTGGCTGAAAACGGTTTTAATATAATTACGGGCGGAGGTCCCGGAATCATGGAAGCCGGAAACAAAGGTGCAATCGATGGTGGCGGCAAATCAATTGGACTTAACATCCACCTGCCAATGGAGCAGACATTCAATGCTTTTGCAGATACTCAGGTAGAGTTCAAGTATTTTTTTGTGCGCAAGGTAATGTTTGTTAAATATGCCCAGGCCTACATTGGAATGCCAGGCGGATTTGGAACGCTTGATGAAATTTTTGAGGCCATAACATTGATTCAAACAAACCGCATAAAACCTTTTCCGGTAATTTTAGTGGGCTCTGACTATTGGGGCGGACTGCATGACTGGATAAAAAAAACCCTTCTCGAACGTAATTTGATATCAGAAGAAGATATGGACCTGTTCAGAATAGTTGATGAGCCGGATGAAGTAGTAAAAATTATCCAGCAGACGGTTATTACCTGAATTTTGCCCCAGTTGTTGTTGCGAGGCGCTGAAACCGTTGTGTTTAAGGGGCAGTTGGAGTGATTTTGATTAGCAGGCATAGCACCGCTATGATGAGAATGGAAATTGCGAAACGCCATTTAAACACAGGGGGCTTCAAGCCGCAGCAGATAAATGGTGCAATGTTCAGGTAGCACCTGAGATTTTTCTTGCTTTTTATACTGACATAATTATTATTAAAGCAAGATATATTAACCTTAGTTAAAAGGGGACGGAAATGTTTGGCATAGGCATGCCTGAATTAATAATCATTCTTGTAATTATTCTCGTAATTTTCGGAGCTGGCAAACTGCCGGAAATCGGTAAGGGTTTGGGAAAAGGCATTAAGAACTTCAAAAAATCCGTAAATGATCCCGAAACAGGTAATGAAGCGGAAAAAGAGAAAAAAGAGATTGATTGAGGCTGTAATTCAGGGGACAGGCTTTTTTTTATCCCTGTCTCTTAATTAAAAAATTTCACCCTGCAAGCCCCCCCTTTTTTAACCCAGATACTGCAGTTCCGCTGAAATCGGGACTCCGGCTTTAAAAATCCCTGCTATCCCGACAGATCGGGATTTCACTCCTCAACATATCTATTGATATGCCTGCGTTTAGCTAAAACCCCAGTTCTGCAAGAAGATCATTAACAGCGTTTTGATCCAGCGGGCCTGGTGTGTCTTTTCCTTTAGCAGCCTCATCAGCAACCATCTCCATCATTCTATCTACTTCCCGGCTTGCTTTTGCCTCTGCTTCCCCTGGTGTAACATCCTTTTCGTTCTTCTTTATCTTAAGTTTAGTCCCAAACGACACAAGTGTACTCAGCATCTGGATCTGAATATCTGTAAGCACAGCAACAATTTTTTTAATACGCTGGCCGGAAAGGTCCTGAAATGTCAGTGACTCCAATATGGAGGTAAGGTTGGAAATGATTTTTTGGATGACATTCTCAGTTGACTCAAGCGCAGAAACTAATATCTCCCGATCTTCTGTTTTTATCATTGAAATCCCCTCGGGATCTGTTGATTCACCTTCATGCACGGCAGCCCTGAATCGTTCAGTTTCTTTTTTTAAATCGCCTATGTTTTCATCAATTAATTTTAGAGCCTTCTGCCTTGGGCCTGAATCTGATTCATCGGAAGGGGGTGCTGTTTTGGTTTCATTTGCAACAGTAACTTCCTTCTCTTCCACACTGCCCTCTATAGGCAGAACCTGGTCAAGAAAAATACTGTCTGCTGTCTGATTCATTTTCTTTAAGACCTGTTTGCTTTTTTCACTCTTTGAAAACCTGAAAAGTATCTTGAGGATATCCGTCACAGGGAAATTAAAGAAGTTTTCTTCTGTGGCAATGTTTGGAGCCATGTCTGAAAATGCTTTGAGAACCCCGTCAATATCAAACTCAGAGTCTTTGTCAGCTCTCATTGGTGTTATGTGGTTTTTTTTCACGGATTCATTAGTGCAAAGCTCATAAAGGGTCTGCAAAACAACATCCAGATCAAATTTGTATACCCTCACCTTTTCTGTTGCCGGTTCTGGTTCATGCCCGGTTGAAGAAGGTTCTTTATGGCTTTCAGGCAGTTCTTTTATGAGATTTTTCAGACCCTCTTCTTTCTTGATTATATCTTCCAGAAACTCACAGGAAATCAGGGCACTGTCTCCGGAATCCCCTTCAACATGTTTTTCAATAAAATGCAATTTCCGTATGTCAGAGAGATTCTTTTTTATGGTATCACAGTTTCCACTGATACTGTCGTGCATGTCCATAATATCCATTGTAGCTTTTTCAGTGATTTTAACAATATCTTCAAGAGAGCCCTTAGCGCTTTCCAGATCAATCCCTGCTTTTTCAAAATCAACCTTTTCCACAGCCCCATCAGGAATGTCTTTAATAGAAAGGGATAATGTGCGGGCCACTTTACCTATTTCCTTAAACATCTCCTCTGAAACTTCTTTATAAAAAGAATCTGCCGCAGCTGATTTCATTGTGTTCCCCGCAGAAGGCGAGACCTCTTCGAATGAAGGCTTTTGTGCTGAAGCAGCAGGTTCAGCCACAATCTCCTTTTCAACTATTTGATCAACAATCCTGGTAAGACTGCTTTCCGGATTAACAGAAATTTCATAAATTGCTTCCTGAGTCGAAATTTTGAAAACACCTGCATTCAACTCAAGATGTATAACAGGCAGTTTTGCTTTTTTTTCCATTTTTTCATCCTGAAATTAATTGTGTACCTGGCCTAAAAATTTTGCCCCTATCCAGAAACAGTTGTTTTTTGTGTCAGAATCAACATGCAGAACTTCTGCTATAACTTTCAGAAGCATCTCAGAGCCCTCCTTTGTCTCCTTTTCAATTCTGTCGTCATTCTGTTTCCATCCCGGGACATGTATTTTTAAAAAAATCTGGGAACCAACAGTGTGCTGTTCCTGTGAACAAAACAGTATCCCGCCAGCACTAAGATTTTTTAACACACTGGCCTTCAAAATATCCTGATCAACCATTGATGAAAAAGGACCATATTCAATGTGATATTCTTTCTGGAGGCGCTCAAAAGCCCTTCGATTATTCATTTTTTGTCCCCCTGCTAAAACAATCCTTATGTCAAAAGTTTTGCAGCAGCATTGTTAGACAGTTGGAAATATCAAAGCGTTAATGTAAAACAGCCTGTCTCTGCCTGTTAATGCTATTTAACCGTCATTAAATAAATTTCATTCCCGTTTTTGCGGGAATGACAGTCGTTAGTCCTTATTTGTCTTAGGCTTTCAACTTCTGGCCCCTGTTTTTTATGATATTTCTAACACTGCCGGGAAATAATTCCGGACTGAGAAATACAAAAAAGAGATATCATTTTAAACAATAACTGTCAAATCAAAGAAAACAGCCTGTTTTGCGTTGACCCGTAAACTCTTTTACTCTATACTTTTTATTATATATTACCTGAATATTGCACCATTTATCTACTACGGCTTGAAGCCCCCTGTGTTTAAAGGGTGTTTCGCAATTTCGATTCTCTTCATAGCAATGCTATGCCTGCGAGTCAAAATTACTCCAACTACCCTTTAAACACAAGGGTTTTGGTGCCTCGTTACGATAAGTGGTGCAAAATTCAGGTATAAGAACAATTTACCGATTTAAAAAGAGGAAAAAATGGGCGTTCTTGGCCGGGTTCTGGTTGTAGATGATGAAGAGAGTATCCGCAATCTTCTTGCTGAGTGTTTAACTCAGATGAACCTTGATGTGGAAACTGCAATCGACGGACAGGATGCTCTTAACAAATTCAATAAGGGTCGGTTTGATTTGATAGTCTCCGACCTGATTATGCCGAATATGGACGGGCTGGAACTTCTCAAAAAAGTTTGCGAAATTGATGAGGAAGCAATCTTTATTATGATCACAGGGTATCCCACTATACAAACAGCAATGAAAACAATAAGAGAGGGAGCCTATGATTATATTACAAAACCCTTCAACGTAGAAGATATTAAACATCGAATCAATCGTGCCTTTGAAAGAAAAACATTAACTGCGCGCTTGAAAAATGTTCGGGGATTTGCCTGGGCGCTTCTGTTGTCAATACCCATCTGGCTTATATTGGGAATAGTTCTGGCAACTTTCCTGAATTGAATGATTCACAAGAAAGGCATTTTTGTGTGTCTCTACGATGCCTGCTGCAAAATCCTGGTTTAAATAAATCTCTCAACTTTAATGAAGGTGCAAAAAGCCAAAACCAGGCGACAAAGTAAAAAGCTACAGATACAAGGCGTGCAAATACGTCCCGCTTGGCGGGATTTACAAAGTCGTCAACTTTAGGCATTGTCAGTACAGCTAATGACAAAAAATTCAGCAAACAGCCATGGCCAGTCGGGCACAAACAAAAGGGTTGCTATTCTTTTTACTGACATAAAAGGATCAACTGCCTTTTATAAAACCCATGGGAATCTGGCTGGCCGGATCATGATACAAAAGCTCAATGACATGCTTTTTCCTATTGTACAAGCTTACAGGGGGGTTGTTGTTAAAACAATAGGTGATTCAATCATGGCCTATTTTCTGGCACCAGGGGAAGCTCTCTGGGCTTCTGTTGCCATTCAGAAAAGGCTTAAAAAGCATAATGCTGAACATAGTCCCAGTGATCATCTTCTAATAAAAATTTCCATGAATTATGGGGATGCCATAATTGAAGAAAAAGATGTTTTTGGAGATGTGGTAAATATCGCTGGCAAACTTGTTACGTGCTGTGATGCCCGTCAAATAATTATTACCGAATCATTTTACGAAGAAACAAAAGATTCACCTGATATTCATTTTGTTGCCTGTGACATTAAGGAAAAAACAGAACAAGCAGCAAATATTAAAGTATTTCTTGTGGACTGGGATAAACCTGAAAAGCAAAAGCATCTGTTTACTCCCATTGTTCCGTATGAAAGCAAAACCCCGGACGAAACGCCCTGCTTTTACTGCGGAACAACCAGACACCCAATGAGCGGTTGTCCTTCAAAGCTTCTCCGGAAACCAACAAACTTTTTGGAAAGGTTAGGGTACCTCCCTGTAATTGAAATACGCAGGCTTTTCCAGGAAAGATTTCATGATATTGTGAAACCGTTAAAAAGAGGGTCAGATGAAGAGCGTTTTGAAATCCTTTTTAAAGAGGACAGAGAAGACCCCTATTCCCTTTGCTTTTTCTCTTTTTATGAAACCACTGAAATTTTTCAGCTCAGGTCAACACACCAGCTCTTTCTGGAGAACAGAGTTGACAAAGTTGAACTTCCTGACAAAACAGGATCGCTCCTGATGGGAGAAGATTGTCTCAGGGTTTCAAAGCTTGACGAAGCAAAGGCATGGTTTGAAAAAGCCGTTAAGGAGCAGGTAGATAACTACAGGCCACAGGTAGCGATGGGGATATTAGCTATGGAAAAATCAAACCCGGAACAGGCCCTTTCTTATTTCAACAGTGCTCTGTCTTTTTCCATAAGCAACTTCATGAAACGTCACATATATCTGTTAATAGCCAGGCTGTATGAAGTGTCAGGCTCTCTGTCTTATGCACAAAAGGAAATTGAAAAGGCCATAGCCCTTTTTCATGACTGGAATGAAGCCAGGTATTATCTTGCTGTTATCCTTGCAAAATCAGGGAAAATCAAACCGGCTGTTGAAATTTTCAGACATCTAATGTCCCAGTCACCACGCTATTGCCTTATGATCTCCCTGGATCCTGAATTATCCAGGGAGCAGGGCGAAATTATCCCCCTTCTTAACAGTGAGATGTTGAACATACGCACCAGGGCTGAAACAAGCTTAAACAACATAAAAAATATTATTGAAAAGCATGAAGGGTGGTTCAGCAGAGATGACATGGATTTTAGTACAGCTCTTAAACTGTTTGGTGAAGCATCTGATTCCTTCGAAAAGGAAAGTTTGTCAGGACTTGTGGATATCCCTGGCTTTGAGGTAAATATTAATCTTTTGATCAAACGGGCTGTTAATTACCGCCAGGGTTATTTGAAGAAAAAAATATCCGGCTTTGCCAGCAGGCTTGCAAATAATTCAAAATATCTTGCCCGGTTCCCTTACAAAAACATGTTATCAAAAAGAAATTTCAGGATTATCGATAATTTTGAAAAACAGCTTCGGGAGGCAAAGCAAGTTTCTGAAACAGTCCCCCCCCCGAGCCTTAAAGAAACCAAAATAATGTTAGAAAGGCTGTCAAGGGAGTCTGAAAAAATTGCTTCCAGCCAAAGCCGGCTTGAAATCATAAAAAATATTGTATTTGCCCTTGAATGTTCTTTGAAAACCGTGGGTTTTTATTTTATTACTGCAGCAATCACAATGTTTTCTTTTACAAGCTTATTGCTGCTGTACCAGGGATATGAAAATTCTTTTTCATCCATAACAAAAACACATTTTGTTAATTACCTGAAATTCGGGTTTTTTGCAGGCCTGTTAACAGGCCTGTTTGCCAGCGCAGTCTGGCTGAAAAAAAATATCGGCAAAATGCATAAAAAAATTGAAAACTGAAAAATTATGTCAGAGTGGACTTTGTTTATTGCCCTGTTTCTCCTTGGCAGCATAATCGGGAGCTTCCTGAACGTATGTATAGTTCGTATTCCCCTTAAAATGTCAATTGTATTTCCTGCCTCCCACTGCCCTGCATGTAAAAAACCCATACCTTTTTACTGCAATATTCCAATTGTAAGCTACATTCTTCTTGGAGGAAAATGCAGATACTGTCTTTCGCCGATTTCATTCCAGTATTTTCTGGTGGAACTCCTGACCCCGGCTTTGATGCTCCTGCTGTTTTTTTATTTTGGAGCCACGTGGGCTTTTATAATATCTTTTATATTCTGTTCAGCCCTTATAATCATTACTTTCATAGATTTAAAGCACCAGATAATTCCTGATGTTATCAGCCTGCCCGGAATTCCGCTGTGCTTTTTATGCTCTTTTTTTGTTCCCTGGACAGACCCGGTTGAGTCCCTTGCCGGCATACTTGTCGGCGGCGGCACATTGTATGTTTTTGCAGCAGGTTATCAACTGCTCACCAAAAAGGAGGGTATGGGTGGAGGAGACATAAAGCTTCTGGCCATGATCGGTGCATTTCTTGGCTGGAAAGGTGCTCTTTTGTCCCTGATCCTCGGGGCATTTGCAGGAAGCATAACAGGCATTCTCCTTATTGCAGTTAAAGGCAGGGACTTGAAGTATGCCATACCATTCGGTCCATTCCTGTCGGCAGGCGCTTTTTGCGCACTTGTTTTTGGGGAAAAGCTTATTTATCTGTATCTGACATTAGGCAAATAAGATGTATATCAGCATAAGAACAACCATATTCTGGAATATTTTCCTGCTTATGGCTCTTGCTGTTGGACTTATCAGTATTGTGGTTTTTCGTATTACAGAACGTGAGATGTTTAAACAGCGTACTTTGGCAGGAGAACTTATCTTTTCATCAATTGAAACAAACCTTTCCCACATGCTGACACAAAACCCGGATATTATTAAAGACCCTTCTCCGGAATCAGAGCTTCAAAGCCTTCTCAGCAGTTATGTGGAAAGGGATATTTGCCGGCAGATTTTCTTTTTAGACAACAGGCAAACCGTTATTGCTCATTCAGACAAAAACAAGACAGGTCAGTTTCTGCCTGATATTGATGTAATGCAGGCAGTGAAATTAAAATCAGTCTACAAAAAAGTAGTTAAAGGGTCGCCTGTTTCAGGACCCCAACTGATAATTTCCGGTCCTGTTGAGATGCAGGGGCAAAAGGCTGGTTTTTTGAAAGCCGAGTTCCCCCTGTACAAAGTTAACCAGAGCATTACAAAAGCATCAAAAATAATTTTTGCATACATTCTTTTTGATGCTGTGATACTTATAGCATTCGGGACATTTCTCCTGTCCCGGTACCTTCTGAACCCGGTGAAAAAACTGATCAAGCTGACTGAACACATATCCGAAGGGAACTTTGACAGCACGCCACTCTGTTTTTCAAACAGCAATGAGTTCGGGAAGCTGTCCACAGCTCTTAAAGCCATGTCTGAAAAAATAACAGAGGAAAAGGACAAAATTCAGGAGCAGTTTCATGCTCTTGAGAGAAAAAACCTTCAGCTCCGGGAGGCACAGAAAGAGATAATCCAGTCAGAAAAGCTTGCATCAATAGGAAGGCTGGCAGCAGGCATTGCACATGAAATAGGCAACCCAGCCGGAATAATCCTGGGATATATTCACATGCTTAAAGATAGTGATACCACTGAAAAAGAACGTCTTGACTATCTGGACAGAATGGAATCTGAGTCTGAAAGACTCAATACTATCATAAAAGATCTGCTTGATTATGCCCAGCCATCCTCCAGGGAAATACAGAAAATTAATCTGAACGAAATTATTAAAAGTACATATTCACTGATCTCCTATCAAAAGGAATTTAATAATATCAAGCTGGTATTTCATTTTGACAATGCTCTGCCTGATCTGTATGCCAATGAAAAACAGATAAAACAACTTATAGTTAACCTTGTCCTGAACGCCAGAGATGCAATGCCCGGCGGGGGAACATTAACATTTTCAACCAGCACTGACAGAACTGAGGAAGAAGACAAAATTGTCTGTACTGTTA
Source organism: Deltaproteobacteria bacterium (assembly GCA_024276465.1). Taxonomy (GTDB): domain Bacteria; phylum Desulfobacterota; class WTBG01; order CAIYCZ01; family CAIRTM01; genus JAJRXD01. The sequence continues at coordinate 11,534 of JAJRXD010000169.1, read as the reverse complement.
CGGATACGGGTGAAGGCATTGCTCCTGAAAACCAGGGAAAAGTCTTTGACCCTTTTTTCACCACAAAGCAGCAGGGAAAAGGTACAGGCCTCGGGCTTTCAAATGTGCATAGAATCGTTGAGCTTGCAGGTGGGAAAATCAGTTTTTCCAGTACCCGGGGAAAGGGAACAGCCTTTACAATAATATTTCCGGTAATAAGAATCTAATCTGAGGGATTTTTCAGATAAAGACAATGTTTGTTGAGGCACAAAGTATTATAAGAAAATTTGCCGGTAAGGTGGAAAAGAGACAACCCCCCTTTCATCCCCCCTTGGTAAGGGGGGAAAGAGGGGGGTGCTTTTACACTATGCTGCTGTTTGTGAAATCATATTTTTTTAGAATCGTTCAAGTTAGAAAGAAGCCAGACAGGACAAAGGGAAATCAAACAGGTTGAATAAACCTGAAAAAACACAGGTTTTTAAAATGCAAAAAAGAAGAAAAATTCTCATAATAGACGATGAAGAAAATATGCGGCATGTTCTGAAAGCCATGCTTGCCAAAGAAGGCTATGATGTGCACCTTGCTGCTGATGGAGAGGATGCTCTGGCTGTTTTGGAACAGCAGGCTTTTGATACCATCCTCTGTGACCTTCGCATGCCGCGAATGGACGGCATCGAATTTTTAAAAAACGTCTCAGGGAGAAAAATCTCCTCCACCATTATAACCATGTCTGCCTATGGCACCATCGACCTTGCTATTGAGACCATGAAGCTTGGGGCATACGATTACATATCCAAGCCCTTTAAGCCGGCTGAAATTTTTCTTGCTTTAAAGAAAGCTGAGGAGCGTGAGCAGCTCAAAAAAGAAAATATTACTCTGCGTAAAGAGGTTGAGGAGAAACACAGCTTTAAAAACCTCATCGGTGAAAGCCCCGAAATTTTGAGTGTCTTGGATCTTATAAAAAAAGTGTCGAACGTTAAAAGCTCTGTTCTTATCACCGGAGAAAGTGGTACAGGCAAGGAGCTTGTAGCAAGGGCTATTCACTACAGCAGCCAGAGAAGATCTGAAACTTTTTTGGCCATAAACTGTGGCGCCATTCCTGAAACACTGCTTGAAAGCGAGCTTTTCGGCCACAAAAGGGGCTCATTCACCGGAGCCACCCAGGACAGAAAAGGTTTTTTTGAAGAGGCTGATGAAGGCACCCTTTTTCTTGACGAAATAGGGGATATCCCTGCAAACCTGCAGGTCAAACTTTTAAGGGCTCTGCAGGAAGGTGAGATAAGAAAGATAGGTGATGAGCATACTGTCCTTGTTGATGTCAGGGTAATCACTGCAACAGCTAAAGACCTCCTGCGTGAAGTTGAAAAGGGTTTGTTTCGTGAGGATCTGTATTACAGGCTGAATGTGCTGCCCATTCATATCCCCCCTCTTCGGGAGCGAAAGCAGGATATCCCCCTTTTGATTGAACATTTTATTAAAAAGTATAATAAAATTCACGGGCTTGCTGTTAAAAAAATAGCTTCCGGGGCTCGTAAAATTTTATCCTCCTACAACTGGCCGGGAAACATAAGAGAGCTTGAAAATATCATAGAGCGATCAATGATCCTGACAGGGGAATCAACCCTTGATGTTAATGATATTCCTGAATCAATCACAGCAAATCACAGCGATGATATATGGCATATTCCGGAAAATGATTATTCAATCAAAAAGCTGACCCGCATTATGGAAGGAAAACTGATCAGAAAGGCTCTGAAAAAAGTTCACGGCAACAAAAGCAGGGCATCAAAACTTCTTGAGATCAGCTACCCTGCGCTGTTGAGTAAAATTACAGAATATGGTATAAAGTTTGACTCCAGTGATTAATCGTTTTTAACTTGTACCCGCCGATGCATCGGGGGGATTCAATCTCCCTGATACTTGATCCTCAGGGGTGCGCCAGATGCTGGGCATGGTCGAATATCCCGTGGAGGCAGAGATAGAGTCTTGCAGCCAGGCACTCCAGATGGACATATCGGAGCTGGAGTAAAATAAAACTGATAGTGAAAGCAAAAACACAGGATTCCGGCTTGCTCATGATTAGAAAAAAGCTGAAAAGAAAAATATTTTTCTTGATTTTTTGACGGCAGTATGTTTAACTCTTTGATTCTCCGACAGATAGTGGGCCCCTCCCTGTCAGTTGACCACCCTGAACGTATATGCTTTTCCATCACAACTAATTGATGACTATGCTGAAACAGGTTGTTTGCTGTTGCTGGAATGCTCATAAGAGGATTTTTAATAATGAAAATATTAACAGTTTAATTTTTATACTTTTTCCATATGAATATAAAACCTGTAAAGCAGAATAAAATTCGTAATATTGCTATTATTGCCCATGTTGACCATGGGAAGACAACACTTGTGGACCAGCTTTTCAGACAAAGCGGTATGTTTCGTGACAATCAGCTCATGGCAGAACGGCTTATGGACTCAATGGACATTGAGCGCGAGCGTGGTATTACCATTGCATCCAAAAACGGCTCCTTTATGTTCCAGGATTTTCTGATCAATATTATCGATACACCGGGGCATGCTGATTTTGGCGGACAGGTGGAGAGGGTTCTGAAGATGGCTGATGGCGTACTGCTCCTGGTTGATGCCCAGGAAGGACCAATGCCGCAAACCCATTTTGTTCTGAAAAAAGCTCTGGCTCTTTCTCTTCCTGTTATTGTTGTAATTAATAAAATAGACAAGCCTGCAGCGCGTTCAGACTGGGCGGTGGATCAGGTCTTTGACCTGTTCGTAAAGCTCAATGCCCCGGAAGACCTGCTGGATTTTCCGGTCCTCTTTGCTTCAGCTCGGGACGGTTATGCAGTGGATGATCTGAACAGTACGCCAGAATCCATGCAGCCGCTTTGCGAAAAAATTATTACCAATACTCCGGCTCCGTCAGGTGATCCTGAAGCACCCCTGCAGCTGCTTGTCAGTTCCATTGACTATTCTCCCTATCTGGGACGCATGGGAATTGGAAAAATCACATCGGGAACCATGAGCATCAACAATGAAATCGTGGTTGCACAGCGGGATGGCTCTCTTCTGCCAGCTCGTATAACCAAGCTCTACCGCTTTGAAGGCAATTCAAAAATTGCTGCCAGCTTTGCCGGGACTGGTGAAATAGTTGCAGTGGCTGGCATAGATGAAGTTACGGTGGGTGTGACATTAACTGATCCGGATAATCCTCGTCCGCTGCCGCCAACGGAAATCGATCCGCCCACAATCTCCATGAACTTTATCCCCAATGACTCGCCCTTTGCAGGCCAGGATGGAACCTATGTTACCTCCAGGCACCTTGATAACCGGCTGCGCCGTGAAACCCTTTCCGATGTTGCGCTGGTGGTTGAGGAGCTGTCCAACCGAACCGGTTTTAAAGTCTCAGGCCGGGGGGAACTGCATATTTCCATTCTCATAGAGCATATGCGGCGTGAAGGCTATGAGTTTCAGGTGACCCGCCCCCAGGTAATCATGAAACAAGAGAATGACAAGCTGCTGGAGCCCTATGAGGAGCTGACAATTGACGTTGATGAGAAATATATGGGGGTTGTTATTGAAAACCTTGGTGCACGGAAAGGTAAAATCAACCAGCTGCATCAGGGAGGGGGGATGGCGCGCATAGAGTATGTTATCCCCACGCGCTGCCTGTTAGGTTTTCGATCCGAATTCATGACCCTTACAAAAGGCATGGGCATCATGAACTATATTTTTTCCCACTATGGGCCCCATGCCGGCAATGTTACAAACCGTAGAAACGGAGCCCTGGTGGTAAAGGACCCAAGCACCACGGTTGGCTATGCCCTGCATAATCTGCAGGAGCGCGGAAAGTTGTTCTGCGGCCCTGGTGTTAAAGTGTATAATGGTCAAATTATCGGGGAGCACTGCCGCGAAGGAGATCTCGTGGTTAACCCGGCTAAGGGAAAAAAACTTACCAACATCCGCGCTGCCGGATCAGACGATAGCATTGTTTTGACACCTCCACTTGAGATGAGCCTTGAAGACTGCACAGCCTATATCAATGATGATGAGCTGGTGGAAATAACCCCCAGGGCAATCAGGCTGCGCAAAATGTAAAAGCATAAAGGAGGTAATATGATTGTAGATATTCATACACATCTTTTTGCAAAAGGATGGGTCCCCAGGGAGTTTTTTTACGGGGTTGCCAGGTTTATGACCCGTGAATTTGCAAAACAGGGTATACATGAGACAAATAAAGATGTAGGTGATTTGCTCATAGAATCATGTAACGACCCTGAGGCAGAATCACTTCTTGTTGAAATGGAGGAAGCTGGAATAGATACCAGCATCATTTTCCCGGTTGATTTTGGTGTGGCACTGGGGGACCCGGAGCTGTCAATCGAAGATGTTAACAGGAAATATGCAGAACTGGCTGAAAAACATCCTGGAAAACTGATTGCTTTTGCCGGTATTGATCCAAGGCGCAAACAGGCTGCGGATATTTTCCGGAAGTGCGTAGAAGAATGGGGCATGAAGGGCCTTAAGCTTCATCCATCTGCAGGCTTTTACCCCAGCCAGAAAGAAGTCTGCCTGCTGATTGAAAAAGCCTGCCAGTGGAATATGCCTGTGCTTATCCATTCAGGTTCCATGATGATGCCTTTCAGAAGTAAATATTCCCAGGCCATTCATCTTGATGATCTGGCTGCAGACTTTCCAGACCTCACAATTATCGCTGCCCACAGCGGTGGAATGTTCAGCTATTCTCAGATTCTTTCAATAATGACTGTAAAGCTGAACATTATGGTGGACATTTCAGCATGGCAGCTGATTGCAGACAGAAACTACCCGGGTTTCTGTAAAGCCCTGCGCGAACTGATGGATTTTGGAGGGGCGGATCGGATTTTTTTCGGCTCAGACAGCCCGTCATTTCGTTCTGTCATGTCAAACAGGGACTGGGTCAGGCTGATTAAAGAGCTTCCATGGAAGGCGCCTGATGGAATCAAATTTACAGAGGAAGAGGTTGCATCTGTTCTGGGGGGCAATGCTCACAGGCTTTTTAACCTGTGACAGGCTTTGTTATGCAGGCACAGCCACTTCTTTGACATTCGGAACAACCTTTGGTATTATTGTCTCCTTCGGGGTGCAGCGCAGCAGATGCTTCGCGAATCAGACAATTAAATTAATCAAAATTAAAGGAGAGAGTAGATATGGAATGGGAAAAAGAAGCAGAAAAAATTGTTGAAAATATTCCTCTTCCACCAATGATCGCACACTATGCCAGGATGGACGCAGTGAGGAGGGCAAAGAAAAAAGGATTAAACACGGTTACTGTTGAAATAGCCGGAGAGACAGAAAAAGGATACGCAGATGCTCTTGGCAAAGAGGCAATGGAGGTGCTTGGCCTGATGCTCAAGGGTGAGGATGCTGGTTTGCCGGATGAATTTTTTGTGGAAGAGGAGGAAGAGCTGTACACAATAGAGTTGTGCCCATTAAAATTTGGTGCAAGTACCCTTGAAAAAAGAGAGAATATGAGAAGGCTCTTAACCCCATTAAGAAACAAGCTGAAAGAGCTTGCTACCACACAGGTAATGATGGATAAAGCCGAGACCTCAATCATGACCCATCATGCCTTCAGAATAGGGATAACAGGGTGCCCGAATGCATGTTTTTCCCCCTATTTTTCAAATTTTGGGGTCCTTGGTGTCTTCAAGCCCGGCATTAAGGATTCAGGGTGCATACAGTGCGGTAAATGTGTGAAGTACTGCTCTGAAAATGCCATTGCTCTTGAAAACAGTAAGCCTGTTATTAATTATGATAGATGTGTCATGTGTGCAGGATGTGTTGAGGTGTGTGAAGAGGGTGTGATTTCTACAGAAAAAAGAGGATATAAGGTTGTTGTAGGAGGTAATTGCTCGAGGCATCCCCAGATTGGTAAACTGGTGACTGAATTTACAGACATGGAGGGGGTTTTGAAGATACTTGAAAAATCAATAAACCTTCTCAGGGATACACCCACAGAGGGCAGGGTTATACCCTTCTGGGAAGTGGTGAATAAACACGGGCTTGAAAAATTCAAGCCTTAGATTTATAAATTTATTTATTGCTTGACATATCCTTCCCTGTTTAATAAATTGAACACTACTCCACCCATAACGGGTTTGATCATATAGGGTAGAAGGCTAAATTAATAATGTTAAAAGGAGGTCAATAATATGAAGAAACTATTTAATGGTAACAAAATTTTACTGCTCTGTCTGCTGTCTTTTTCTTTCTTTTTAGTGTCATGTGATGTAAACGTGCCCCCTGAAGTTACCATCACCAGCCCGGATGATGGAGCAGTTTTTACTGAGGGCGAGACAATAACATTTACCGGCACTGCGACTGACCCTGAAGATGGGGAGATGTCAGGTGATTCTTTGGTCTGGAATGCAGCATCAGGCGATAGCGGGATAATTGAACTGGGAACCGGCAATACTGTTACCAGTTCAGATCTGGCAGAGGGCAGCTATGATGTTAGTCTGAAGGCGACTGATTCTGCAGGTCTGTTTGGTTTTGATGCTATTGGAATAACTGTCAGAGCTGATACCACTAATAATTAACGAGGAAATTTGCATATTATATAGCAGGCAGATTTTTTTCCTCACACATAATTTCATAGATGCAAGATTCCCCTACTCCTGTTTTTAAAAGTTGGTGTCAGGGGGATTTTTGTTTTCATGCCAGACAACTTTATAAAGAGGTTCTTTAACTGCGTTTTCAGTTTTGTCAATGATTTTGGAAACAGTGGGGTTTTTTTCAACAGCCACATTGTGTTTTATCAAAAACAGGGGAGGTCTGTAGATGATTTATCTAAAGAATAAAAGAATTTTTCCAACAGCTGCTTTAGTATCAATTTTGCTGACAGCAGCTCTTATTCTGCAGTGTGGCTGTGATCAGCAACCTGAAGTAGCTGTCATGATTACGCCTGAGGCACTGAACGATTGGGTAACAAATGGATATGGCGTTGACTCCTTTGGTTACAGCAAAATGGTAATAGTGGACGCAACCAACCAGAGCAATTATACAGGCGGTGGTTTTGTGCCTGGGGCATATCTGCTGGATACTGATTCTGACCTGAATGCGGAAAGATCAGACGGGGTAGCAAACATTGCATCAATGGTTCCGGCAAAAGATGACGTGGAAGCTCTCATCCAGGGGCTGGGCATAGACCAGGAAACAGTTATTGTTATTACAGGTGATAATATGCTGGCAATTGGCAGAGCATATTTCATTTTTCGATATTGGGGCTTCCCAAAACAGAGACTTAAAGTGATGAACGGGACTAACGCAACATACGTTGAAGCAGGTTTCCCGCTTGAAAAAGCAGTCCCACCTGAACCTGAGCGTTCTGATTTCAGTGTATGCAGTTTAACACAAAACAGCTCCCTGAGGGCTTCCATAAGTGACATGATAGAGATAGCAGAAGATGCAGACCCTGAATCTGTAGTAATAGATGTAAGGACTTCCAATGAATACAGCGGCATTTCAGGGGCCCCGGAAGCGTTTGTCGGGCATATCAAAACCGCTGTTAACCTTAATTATACAGGGCTGCTGGTTGATGAAAGCTCTTCTAATCCCCTGCTTCCCAGCCAGGATATTATCTCCATAATGGATGCAACAGGGATTGACAGAACAAAAACAGCATATGTTTACTGCCATACCGGCTGGAGGGCTTCGGTTATGTTTTTAGCCCTGGATGCTGTGATGGGATATTCTGTTAAGCTTTATGACGGTTCCTGGGCAGAATGGGGACAGATGGCTGATGAGGAAAAGTTAGGGGCTTTAAAAGCAGACTCTCCCTGGAGGACAGATACACAAGAGCGTTCTGAGGCAATTTCATACAGTGTGGATATGGGATCAGCTGTACAGCAGATTACTGACGCTGATTCTTTTGCTCCTCGTGCAGATCTTATTAACGAGACTGACTCTACTGTCTGCAAAACCGGGGACAGATAAATTTTTTACAGATGCCCCGCAAAAAGCCCATGCCATATGCAGACTGCTGGACAATAAAAACAAGGGGCACAAGCACCATCATCCTGAATCCCCTTTTTTGTCTGAAAGTACAATATTCTATGAGGGCAATAAAGCAGGCACCTGTTATAAGTAATGCCTTGAACAGAATTAAAAAGAGGCTTGAAAAAAAAGAAAGGATTAAAAACAGAGTTAAAGTCAGAACAGCTGCAGCAGGCAGCACGTGAAGTGTTTCAAGCATTTCAGGGTGAAGGCTTGCCAGTGTTACACGCGCTTCTCCCATAGCTAACACCTGAAAAAAAAACTGTTTTATTGAGCAGCGTCTTTTGTGATAGACTTTTGCATCTTCATTGTAGCAGATATTGAATCCTGCTTTTTTTATCCTGAAACTAAGCTCTATGTCTTCACCATGATAGAGGGGTTTAAATCCGCCTGTTTCCCGGAAAGCTTTTCTGGAAATTGCCATATTAAAAGTACGGGGATAATAGCGTGCTAATTTTCTGCCTTTTTTTCCTCTCATCCCTCCTGTGGTAAAAGAAGAGGTCATGCAGAAATGAATAGCATGCATGAGTGCAGAATCACCGGCCTGAATCTCTTCTGCTCCACCAACCGCTCCCACATCTTTTTCGCTGAACATCCGTAACAGCTCTTCAAGCCAGCTGGGAAAAGGGCGGCAGTCAGTGTCAGTGAAGGCAAAAACAGGAGCCCTGGCCATAAGCATTGCCTGATTGCGGGCAGCCCCTGGGCCCATGTTCTTCTGGTAAAAGAAATATAAATTGTTTTTACCTTTATTTACCAGATTTTTGAGACAGGTCAGGGTGTCATCGTCTGAACCGTCATCAACCACAATGATTTCAAACTGGTTCCGGGGCAGGGTTTGCTTTTCAAGACAGGAGAGAAGCTCTGCAAGCTCGTCCCTGCGGTTATGGGTTGGAATTATCAGTGATACGCGTGGAGGCTCAGTATGGGCATTATTTGATACCATAGGTGCCCTTGACAATAGAGTCCTTTTCTTTTCTGGAAGAAAAAACTATTAACTCACCTAACAGTCCGAAAAAGATGAACTGTATCCCGATAATAATAAGAAGAGTGCCTAATGCCAATAAAGGACGATGACCTATATGCTGTCCTGAAAACCACAGCAGGGCCAGGTATGCGTCGAGAGCACAACCCAGTATTGACAGGGCAATCCCAAGCGGTCCGAAGAGATGTAATGGCCTTTGTGTGTATTTTGTGAGGAAGATAATAGTTAACAGATCTAAAAACCCCCTGAGAAATCTTTCGGTCCCGAATTTTGATTTTCCATACTTTCTGGGACCGTGCTTCACTATTACTTCTCCAACAAGAAATCCTTTCCATCCTGCAAGGGCAGGAATAAACCTGTAAATTTCGCCATACAGGACAAGGCTCTTTGTTACTTCTTTTCTGTAAATCTTAAGACCGCAGTTAAAGTCATGAATTTTTATGCCGGTAATGGCAGAGGTAAAAAAATTAAATATTCTGGAAGCAATTTTTCTGCCAACAGGATCATTTCTTTTTTTCTTCCATCCTGATATAAGATCAAAACCTTTATCAAGGGATTCAATCAGTTTTGGAATTTCTTCCGGAATGTCCTGAAGGTCAGCATCCAGTGTGATAATGGTTTCACCATTGCAATACCAGAATCCCTGGGACAGTGCCTGGGATTTGCCAAAGTTTTTTCTTAAATGAAGGATTTTAACCCTTTTGTCTCTGTTTGAGATCTCTTTTAGAACGTAAAGTGAATTGTCTGTACTCCCGTCATCAACAAAAATCAGCTCATATTCACCTTTAATGGCTGAAAAAGTTGCTGTAAGTCTGTCGTATAGTTCCTTTAAACTTTTTTCTTCATTATAACAGGGTATTACGACACTGAAACTGGTTTTCCGGTCTGAATCCTCATTCATGTTTGTCCCTGGTTTATTGTTGACAAGACTTTTTATCTTTATAAGTAATAATTTTTTTTCATGGCATTTTTTATTACCAGATGTTACGAATTACGTGTTTTGTGTTGAAATATTTTTAAACTCGCAACTCCCGGGACAAGCCCTGGATCAATGACCGTCAACCCAATTGTCTTTGTCCCTCCCGGACAGCCTCCTGGTCCAAAAACCTATAGCATAAAATACTTTTGAGGACAATGTATTTCAGGTGTTTTTCCCCTTGCATCATATTGCAATTCAGGATTAATATGACACCTGAATTTTGCATCATTTGTCTACGGCAATATCCGGAAAGAGAAAGATTTACATCGTGGAAAAAGATAATTATTACAGGCTCTGTCTTATTCTGTGCACATTTGTTCAGATAGGGATTTCTTCTATATTGCTTAACAGTCTGAGCAATATTGACAACTGGTCTGCAGTCTATGCAGAGGACAGCCGGGGATATCTTCTTGTTGCCGATTATTTTCTGGGTGCTGATATATTGCCCGAGGACATTCCCCTGCTGCGCTACAGGCTTTTCAGTCCTGTTATCCCTTTTTTTGCATCTGTTCTCGGAAAGGCAACAGGAATTACTGCAGCATTTCTATGTGTTAATATCCTTTTGTGGCTGGCTACAGTGCTGATTTTTTATGAATTGCTTAAAATACTTTTAAGGGATAACTCATCAGCCTTTGCAGGGGGGCTTATTTTAACTTCTTCCCTTCCTGTTATTGAGTGGGGGCTGCCTGTAATGACAGACATGGGAGCATATTTCTTTGCATCGCTCATATTGTTACTGTTTTTCTGCTTCAGGGATAAAAAAGGTTTTTCTATTTTTTACGGGCTTATCATCGCGGTTGCAATCCTTACTAAACCAATACTGGTCACGCTGCTTGTCTTTGTCTGCCTGGGCTTTTTGTCAGACAAAAGGAGACAAAGTGCAATTATGGTGTTCGCATCCTGCCTTATCCTGACCTTTGGTGCTTATTCTGTTTTTCATCTCTCATTAGATGATTTTAAAATATTTGGAGGCCCGAGGCACAGGGGGATTTTTTATCTGTTTTCAGCGGCTGTTTTCTGTTTTAACTGGGGATGGTTTTTCTTTTTCAAAGGATGGAGGAGCGAGACAGTCTATAAAAAATACTGTTTTATTTATCTTGCATCTTTTTTTACAACCTATCTGATTTTTGTACACAACCCCAGGCTTTTCTTTATCTGCTATCCTGCTGTTATATTGTTTATTGTAAAGGGAATACGGTCTAAATATCCGGAATTTAAAAGGATGATTTTTGTAACCTGTGCATATATGATAACATCCAATGTCCTGGCGGCTTTTCACCTGTATGTCATGAGAACAATGAAGCTGCGGGACATGGATGCCCTTAAAGGATTTATCCTAAGTTTTTTGTAGGTTTTTACCGGAACCTAAATTGAGCGATTCTAAAAAAACATGATGCCACAAACAGCAGCATAGTGTAATAGCATTGAACGGATTTAAGCATTACATAAGCTTCACCTGGATGGTGAAGTGTAATGCTTACCTCGGAAGCAGACATGGATGTCTGCTGAGAATGAGTGAAATGCTGTTACACTATGCTGTCTTTATCT
>JAJRXD010000168.1 GCA_024276465.1 Deltaproteobacteria bacterium | reverse complement strand
CTCTGCCTATCAGTGCCTGATACTTTGTGATTGCTGATGTCAACGTTGTCTTACCATGATCTACATGCCCTATTGTTCCTATGTTAACATGTGGCTTGGTTCTCTCGAATTTCTTCTTTGACATCTCCTTCCTCCTAACTCTAAGTATATTTTTTTACTGTCTGAACTCCTGTTTGTTTGCAATAAATTAAATACTGTTTCTTTGTGTACCGTGAAGCCCACGACCGGGATTGAACCGGTGAACCTCTTCCTTACCAAGGAAGCGCTCTACCAACTGAGCTACGTGGGCACTTAAATTCCTATGCCCTCATATAAAAAGTCAATACAGCTGCAGGTTTTATTGGAGCGGGAGACGGGATTCGAACCCGCGACCCTCAGCTTGGAAGGCTGATGCTCTAGCCAGCTGAGCTACTCCCGCAAAAACTTTCACCTTTTACTGTTTTATCATTAAAAAATATATACGTAATTATAATGAATTGTAGATTTTTAATGTGTCAAATTGTCTAATGGAGAGGGGAGGATTCGAACCTCCGTAGGCATCGCCAGCAGATTTACAGTCTGCCCCCTTTGGCCACTCGGGTACCTCTCCTGAAATTTTAATATGCTGAAGCTGGCGATGGGAATCGAACCCGCAACCTGCTGATTACAAATCAGCTGCTCTACCGTTGAGCTACGCCAGCATAATCTTTCAATAATAATAATTTTTTTAAATAATTTCAATGCTTATTTAAAGTCAATATGGATAATATTTGGGCATCAAAAGATATTTACTGCAGGTTATCTGCTAAAAACACTTATTTAATAGTTATAGCTCAAATTATTTCCTGTTTTAGTTGTTGCCTTAAACATAAATTAGGCTGGATAAACATTCTAAATAGCTGAATGTGGCGGGCGATTCCGGTCTGTTACCGGAGACTTCTGCCATGCAAAACTGCCTTGCCCCCTGATAAAGTCAACAATAGTATAATAAAAAATAAAATTTGTCAAGCAAAAATAAAACAGGAGTTTCCCCGAAAATTTCAGAACAGATTGAAAATCAGTAATCCTGAGAGATTCAGGATGGCAGCAAACAGGTACTTTTCTTTGCTTGCTCCAAAGAAAAGTACCAAAAGAAAAGGCACTCCCGAGACAAGCTCGGGATCTTTGACCTGCACCTTGGCCTGCGGCTTCCCCTGCGGTGCAATGGGTTAAAAAAACACTTTGCCTATTGTCATTTTAGCTTTGTTACCATCATTATTGCCTGTTTCGAGTTTTATCCCTGTTTTTGGGGGAAACTCCTGAATTTTATTTATTATTGACATCTTTATGTACGTGCATTATACTTTTTGGGAATAAACATCATCATAATCAATATACGGTATTTTTTAAAAAAAATATACTATATGTAGTGTCGTGTCAACAATATAAAGTCGCATGTCATTGCGAGCTTAGCGAAGCAATCTTGTGCTTTTTGCCAAAAAGATTGCCGCGGTCTTTGGCCTCGCAATGACTATCTTTGTTGCGCCGTTACAGGTTTGACACAACAGTAGAGCGTTTTTATCTTGTCAATATTCACAAAAATACCATAAATAACAGGGCATAACTTTTAAAATATATTATTAGAATGTCAACAATGCAACCCCACGAACGTATTATATTCCCTTTAGATTTTCCAAACGCTAAAGAAGCCAAAAAATACATTGAGCTTCTTAAAGATCACGTGGGATTATTTAAAGTTGGCCTGGAACTTTTTGTAAGCGAAGGGCCGGCGGTGCTTAAAACCATAGCAAATATAGCCCCCACAAAAGTATTTCTTGATATGAAATTTCACGATATACCTGAAACTGTAAGTGCAGCCCAAAAAGCGGCTAATGTTCATGGTGCTGAATTTATTACAGTTCATTGTGATGAAGGGCCAAGATTATTAAAAGCCGTAGTCGATACTGTCAGTAATGGGACAAAAATATTGGCCATTACAGTATTAACCAGCCTTTCAGAAGAAGACTTTAAAGATATTGGTATAAGCAACGACTTACAGGACCCTCTAAAGCTTGTTCTCCATAGAGCTGCGATGGCAAAAAATGCTAATTGTTCTGGTGTGGTTTGTTCTGGTAGAGAAGTAAAAGCTGTAAAAGAAAAATTTGGCAAAGATTTTATTGTAGTTGTCCCTGGAATACGTCCAGAATGGGCATGTGTAAAAGATGACGACCAATCAAGGATTACCACACCTTTTAATGCAATTGTCGGGGGGGCCGATTATATAGTTGTTGGCAGGCCAATAAAAACACACCACAACCCGGTAGAAGCAGCCAAAAAAATAGAAGAAGAAATTGCAGAGGGCCTTAAAAAAAGAAGAAATTAATTTTAATTAAAAGCCAACAATTCCTCTTACCCCACACATGCCCTGTAATCCCTGCCTCCATTGCCGGAGTAACCTGTAAAATTTTATGAATCCTTATAATTATAAAACTGCCATTTCGAGAAGGCCCTACAGGTCGGGAAGAAATCTTGTTGAAAAACAAATGGTTAAAGATTTCCTCCTTAATTTATCCCGATTCTTTATTCGGTCAGGAGACTAAATGACAAAAAACTGACTTTCCGTTCAGGTGCTAATTAAAAATATTCTTGAACCATTATGCAGTTTTTTTTACACTGACAGGATCAAAATATGATTATTAACATTGTTATTATATTGAAAAAAACAGGGCCAGTGAAAAGACAATGCCCACACCACAGGCAACATCCCCCAAAACAGTTAATCCACTGCAATCAACCTGCCGGCATTCTGTTTTCGTTAAATCATTTTTTTTGTGAGCAATTCTGTTGATTGGATTCAGACACAGGAGGCACTAATGGTAACATTGTTAAAGGAGAATTTCTTAAACCTTTTGCTGATACTCGTAACACCTGTTTTAGCTGAAGCCCTCAATGTCGACGAAAAGCTTTCCCTTGAAGGAACCCTGACCGGAGTCTATCAATATGTTGATGTACATATGTCAGGCACAGATGATACTGACAGGGGAGCTGCTGTTTTTGACCTTACAGTTAACTTTCATCCTGCGCAGAGCAATGAATTTCAGGTAATACTTGGTTTTGCATCTGGTAATGCGTTAAACTCAGTAGTACCGTTTTCGCTGACACCCTATGCAGATGACCTTGAAGATGACCTGACGAATATAAACAGCAGGGACAGACATCATCTTCTTGAGGCATGGTACAAGCATACATTTACTTTTTCTGAAAATATTTTCCTTGGAATAACCGGAGGCATTATTGATGCTACTGTGTACATAGATGATAACAACTTTGCAAAGGATGAACTTTCCCAGTTTATGAATTCCATATTTGTCAACAGTACGGTTGCAAATCTGCATTCCCATGACATTGGTGGCATTGTGGAACTGAAAATGCACGAATTCACTTTCAGGGCTTTAGTAATGAATACAAAGAATCACCATGGTGAAAATTTCAACTACTATGCTCTTCAGGCTGGATATACACTTGCCACGTCCCTTGGGGAGGGTAATTACAGGCTGTATGGTTTTGCAACAGATAACAAGTTTAAAAACTGGAATGAGACAGACAGAAAAAAACTTCAGGGTTTTGGAATTTCATTAGACCAAAAGTTAAGTGCGATATTCGGAGTCTTTGTGAGAGCCGGATGGCAGGATGACGCAGCACTCATAGATCACGATACACTCTATTCTGGAGGGATAAATGTAAATGGAAATTTATGGGACAGAGGATGTGATGAGATTGGCATTGCATATGCCTATATGGATGGCGCTGGCAAAGCAGAGATAGAAAAAACCCATGCATTTGAAGCTTATGCAAGGTTTCAAATCTCTGTGTTCAGCAACATAACATTTGATGTTCAGTACATAAATGACAACATGAAGACAGGGGAAGATAAGGCTGGATTTGTTTATGGAGTCAGGGTAAATGCATATTTTTAGCCTGTTGTTTTTTAGCCGTGAATTTTAGTTGTTAGACCCGCGCCAGTTCCAACTTTAACAAGAACAATAGAGACCTCAACACAACCTCCCGGACAACCTCAGTTAAACCTGAAAAATCCGCTTTTTTACTCTTATATGTGAATGGACACACAATGGGACCAATTTACGTTGACAATAATTCCAAATCCCATTATTACAATTAAGTAAAGGGATTTACTAACAACTGAAAATGCAGGCTTGATGCCCGCACCTGCAATAAATCGTTTAAGAGGTGATGCCCGCACTGTCCAGACTTTCGCTCTGTCAGCTACGGTCATTCCACTCAAGCAGGCTGGTATGCGTAAAAATGAGGATGAATTGAAATGAACAGAAACATATTAGATGTCTCCAGGATTAAAGAACTATCAGTTGAAGACCTGTTTCAGAAATTTTTTTCAAGCAAAAACGGGTTTTCGGATTCTTCTATAAAAGATAGAATTGAAGAATATGGATTCAATGAAATCTCGGAAAAAAAAGCAAATCCCTTTGTGAAATTCTTAGGTTATTTCTGGGGTCCAATCCCCTTAATGATTGAAGTAGCTGCTATATTGTCAGCAATTATAAATCACTGGGAAGATTTTTGGGTTATTTTCGCTTTACTTCTTCTGAATGCTACAGTTGGCTTTTGGCAGGAATTTAAGGCTGACGATGCAATTAATTTATTAAAGAAGAAATTAGCACTCGAGGCACGTGTGCTACGGGATGGGAAATGGGGGGAGATACCTGCAAGAGAACTTGTTCCAGGAGATGTGGTGCGTGTACGACTGGGTGATATTGTTCCTGCGGATTTAAAACTTTTTGATGGCGACTACCTGAGCATAGATGAATCCTCATTAACAGGAGAATCCCTTCCTGTAGAAAAGCACTCATCAGATGTTGCATTTTCAGGATCTGTGATCCGCCAGGGGGAGATGAACGGCTTAGTTGTTTCAACTGGAATGAACACATTTTTCGGTAGAACAGCTAAACTGGTAGAACAGGCAAAAACAGTCAGCCATTTTCAAAAAGCAGTTATGAAAATTGGAAATTATCTTATTGTTCTTGCTGCTTTTATGATTGCAATCATTTTTTTAGCATCCATCTTCAGACATGAAAGCTTTCTGGATACACTTCAGTTTGCACTCGTGCTCACCATTGCAGCTATACCGGTTGCATTACCCGCTGTTCTATCTGTGACCATGGCTGTTGGAGCATCTGTGTTAGCAAAGAAGAAAGCTATTGTTAGTAAATTAGTAGCAATAGAAGAAATGGCGGGGATGGATGTTTTATGCTCTGATAAAACAGGAACTATTACAAAAAACGAATTAACACTGGCAGAAGTAAAACCATTTGAAAGCTTTACAACTGATGATGTTTTGTTGTTTTCTGCACTTGCTTCAAGAGAAGAAGATAAAGATCCAATTGATTCAGCAATTATAAATAAAACAAAATCTCTTAAAACAGTTGCAGGAAAATGGGGTTCATATACAGTAAAAGATTTTAAACCTTTTGACCCGGTTATCAAAAGAACAGAGGTAACAATTAAAGATTCAGAAGGGAATATATGCAAAGTCAGTAAAGGTGCGCCGCAGGCTATATTATCACTTATCGCTGGAGAAAACAAAGAGGAAATAACCAGTCTGATAAACAAAATAATAGATGATTTTGCTGCTAAAGGATTCAGAACACTTGGCACTGCTAAAACTGACGGGCAGGGGAACTGGCAGTATGTCGGACTCATTCCCCTGTTCGATCCACCGAGAGATGATTCCGCTGAAACTATTAAAACAGCTCAGGATATGGGTGTTAATGTTAAAATGGTAACAGGCGATCATACAGCAATAGGAAAACAGATAGCTGCCAAAGTAAATCTTAGCAACAATATTTTAGAAGTTTCCGCTTTTTCAGATAAACCTGAAAGAGAAGCTTTGAATATTGTTGAAAAAGCTGATGGTTTTGCCCAGGTTTTTCCTGAACATAAATATCGTATAGTTGAGTTACTTCAGAAAAAAAACCATATTGTTGGCATGACGGGTGACGGAGTTAATGATTCGCCCGCCTTAAAAAAGGCAGATGTTGGAATAGCAGTTGCCGGTGCCACAGATGCAGCAAAATCTGCTGCGGATATTGTTCTTACATCACCCGGCCTTTCAGTTATCATTGATGCAATAAAAGAAAGCAGAAATATTTTTCAGCGCATGAACAGCTACGCAATCTATAGAATTGCCGAAACTATCCGAGTCCTGTTTTTTATAACTTTAGCAATACTTGTGTTTAACTTTTACCATGTTACTGCCATAATGATAGTTTTACTGGCCTTGTTTAATGATGCCCCAATAATGGCAATTGCTTACGACAATGTTAAATATTCCAAAGATCCGGAGAAATGGGATATGCGAATTGTTTTAAGCATGGCTACATTCTTAGGCTTAATCGGGTTAGTCAGTTCATTCGGAATATTTTATATCGGACAGGAGATGCTTCATCTTTCAAAGGAAACAGTGCAAACCTTTATATTTTTAAAATTAGCCATAGCAGGTCATTTAACAATATTTTTAACCCGAACCCGTGGACCATTCTGGTCAATTAAACCCAGCAGTGTTATGTTCTGGTCTACAATTTCAACTAAATTATTAGCAACTTTTGTTGCTGTTTATGGCTGGTTCATTACACCCATTTCATGGAATTTGGCTCTTCTGATTTGGGGCTATGCAATAATTGCATTTTTAATTACAGACTTCCTGAAGGTACGTATTTACAAATTATTAGATCATACAGGAATAAAATTTCATAAATAAAAATTATAATTTATTAAAGGATAAAAAATGGATAAAACAATTAGAGCCCCTGAAAATTTGGAAATTCAGCAATTGCTCGAAACCCTTGGCAGCAAAAATGGAATGGAACGAAAAAAAGCACGGGAAAAACTTGTGGCAAAGGGTAAAACTACGGTTGATTCTTTAATGGGACTACTTAACCATCCAAAACACATTTGTCGCTGGGAAGCTTTGAAAACAATGGAAGAAATTGCAGATCCCATCTCAATACCCCTGTTTATTCAAGCTTTGGAAGATGATGAAAGCGATGTTCGTTGGATAGCAGCAGAGGGACTTATTAAACTGGGTATTCAGTCTATAAAACCCCTTCTTGAAACACTCATGAAAAAATCAGATTCTGTTTTTGTTTTAGCTGGGGCTCATCATGTTTTTCATGATTTGAAAAAAACAGAAAAACTTCCAGCAGGTTTTCCAATTGACAAATTTTTGTCCACACTGAAAAATCATGAATGGACAGGGGCTATTACACCAATGGCTTCTGAATTATTGAAGAATCCTGAATCCTGAAAAAACATTTTTTAATCAACAGATAACATGTGGGGGGTAGGTAATAGTATACTTCATTATCCACATGGGGCAAAAAAGGGACAATGGGCAGGTATTCTCTTTCCCCTGCTTTTAAAGTTTCTTTCTTGATTTTGTTACCACGCTGTTCATCTGATACATTTTTTATGGTACGCATCTCCTCCTGTAACAGGATGCATGCTGCTCAGTTCAATCACTTGTTAAGCCTTGTCATTTTTGATCCTTCCAGGGTTAGATTGTACATAAGCCCCTTGTTAGTAAAAACAAACCCTATAATCGGCTGGTTAAGCGTTGTTGTCTCTATAGACCCTCCAGCTCCGACTTTAACAAGAACAATAGAACCATCCACACCGACCTCCCAGCCCCCGCTTTTTCGAAAATCTGACAATGCTTTTTGCTTCATGAACAGAAGAATAATTGTTTTAGACTGTGCTCCAAACTGAAAACCAATAGAGGCTGAAGCAGTGCTGTAATAATCCACTGTTTTTCCTTTAATTCTCAAAGCCCCCTCACCATATTCTCCACCAATACCAAAACCGGCCTTGATTACAGACGGAAAAACCAAAACTCCATAAGCCTTTTTTACAAGCTCTTTTGCGCTTTTAACTTCTGAATAAAATTTGTTAAGCGCTTCACTGACTTTAATATCAATCACAGTTGGTGAATCTGAATGAGCTGTATTTGACAAAACAATTACACAAAAAAATATCAGGCAACTCACTTTAATAGTTCTGTGCAGTAATGAATTTATCATCAAGATACCCCCTTGTGAAATTGAATTGATAGAAAATAGACTTTGACTGGAAAAGCATAAATTAAAATCGCTTGTGTGTCAATAAAAACGCCACAACATCCTGACCCCGGAGACCGTTTCCGGCTCTACCTCGGCAGGCACAGCCGGAAACCCAGATTGCCATTGTCGTATCCTGGGAGGCTGCCGCCGCGAGAAGCCAAACGGCAGCTCCTGGCCTCGTAGTTCCAGCCGCCCCCGCGAACCACTCGGATTGAGCCTGACAGGACGCCTGATGGATCAATCTCATCACCGCTGTAACTACCGAGCCAGTCGAGGTTCAATTCCCACACGTTTCCATGCATGTCATACAGCCCCCAGAAGTTTGGCTGGTATGATCCGACAACAGCATGCTGATTAGTGTCTCCGCCATTGTACAAATAACGTCCTAATGTATCCAGATTTGGATCAGCTCCACCTGCTGGAACTGTACAATCAGAGCCCTCACCACCATTTTGTGTGTAATCATTAAATGCCCGTATAGTTGTTGCACGTGCAGCATACTCCCACTGGGCCTCAGTAGGAAGGTCAAAATTAAGCCCTGTTTTGCTCCTCAGCCTGTCCATGAATGTATCCGCCGCTGGCAGACCTTCTCCTGGAGGAGTCCCGGGCCAGTCACCACCTCTTATCGTGTCCCAGCTGACACTCTCTACTGGTCTCATATCACCAACGTACATACTCGGGGTTATCCCCATCACAAGATCATACTGCCTCTGGGTTATCTCAAATACTCCCATGTAATAATCCTGTGTCAGGGTTACCTGATGCCGGGTCTCATCTGGATCACGTCCTGTCTCATTATCAGAGGAACCCATGGCAAATGGAGTTCCAGACACAACCATCTTTCTCAGCAGTAGCTTTGTTGTCTTGTAATCGTCCGTCAGAGGGGGCTGTGAGGAAAGCTCAGTTACCGGATATGACAGTTCAGTTGGACCTCCTGATATGTCAACAGCAAGATAATCTATACCTGGGCAGCCCGTCCTGTTATACTGTTTTTTCATTATAAGCAGGTCCATAATATCAACCCTGCCAGCTGAACTCCCAGTATCGTCAATGTCCAGCCTGGCATGAAAAGGTAGCATTGTCAGAATTGCAGTCAATTCTGTTATAATCATTTTTCATTATAAGCAGATCCATAACATCTACTTTTCCGTTTCCATCAAGGTTGGCATAGCATTCACACACATCCCCGACAGTATTGTTATTCCAGTCTCCCTGCTCCATCTGGCAGATTTCTCCAATCCCGCATGTACTGTTATCCATGCATGGCTCAAGCAGAGCTGAACTGGCAGCGTAAATCAATCCACTTTCTTTTACACAGGTTCCTAAATTCTGCCCGTTTGGAGTGTAGGGGCAGTTATCTATCTGCCCGCAAATGCCATCTCCATCTGCATCGTTTTCAGGGTAAAATGGACAAATATCACAGGCATCTCCGATAGTATCATTGTCAGTGTCTGTCTGGTTTGGATTTGCATGATAGGGACAGTTGTCACAGACATCACCAAGTGTATCATTGTCTGAATCTTCCTGATTCATGCTGCAGAATCCGCCAGTGCCACAAGTAGCATTGTCCGTACAGTTATCCCCGGTATTTTCACCTGCTGTACAAATCCCATTATTTGGACCATTTGGTTTGTATGGACAGTTGTCTTCTGCATTGCCTGTTCCATCCCAGTCATCGTCAATTCCAGAACCGCCAATATACACATCAGCCGTACAGCCTGATTCAGGATTGCTGCATGCTTCAGGGTTGGCAGAATCAGTTGCTGTAACTGTGCAGCTTTCAGGAACCAAAGTTTCATAAGTTGTCAGTTCGCCTGTAGACAGATCAACATCAGCAAACACACAGGTATCATAGTATGTGATTGCCGGTTCAGCACAGCTTCCCTGAGAATTAACAAAAAAGGTTGGACCAAGAGAAGGTGGATTGACTTGTGTCTGCTGGGGTGAAATATTTTGTATGCATGGAGGCCCTATAAGAAATATTTCTATCTGCCCAGGGTCTCCGTTAAGTTGTTGATAAGAACCACAACTTGGACCTCCTGATATAATCACCCCGTCCGGCTGAGTAGTAGAAGATGTTATCAGGGTACCGGGGATTGAAGCTCCTGTACACTGAAAATAAAGAGTATAGAATAATATTTGGTTGCCTGCATATGGCACACAGTTTACGCTTCTGACATCAATAGTGCATTGACCAGAGTCAGGGTAACACGGATCCACAGGAATACTCCAGTCCCAGGGACCTCCTGATTCATGCATCGATATTAGACGAAGATACACCGGATCCCAGTTAATAACAGCTGTCACCCCATAGAGATCATCACCTGCATGGGAGGCATTCCAGTTGGTCAAGTAAACATCAACAGCCCACTGGCCCCCAGTACAATAAGTGAGATCCATTGCACCTGTTGTGTCAATGATTCCGTCCTGATCCCAGTCAAATCCTACATACGGATTTTGGGCAGCAGCAGGATTCAGGGCAAAAACGAAAACCAGAAAAAAAACATAACCAACAAATAGCTTTTTCATAAACTCCCCCTTTTTTTGATGGTTAGCATATTATATATTGCTGGTATATATTCTTGTTATCTGACAGCCTGATGAATGTCAAGAAAATAATGATTTTCTAAACAATTAGGAGGTTAAAAAACGGGAGTTTCTCCTGATTCTCCGGGAGATTTTCCCGTGAGTCTGGGAAAAAATTCCGGTTTGGAAGGGATAATAAATTTGCTTTTTATTGTATGCATCCATCACATGTAATGCCTCAGAAAAAATGGCTTTCAGTGTCGATTTCAGATGGCAAATTATGTTTTGATTAATAACAAGAATAATGTAGAATCAATATATTTTTACAATAAAGGCCATACTATTAGCCCGGAGGAAAAATTCGGTTAGAGGATATCAGTATAATTTTTCAGCAATGCATGAAAAAGCTATGCATAATATTTCTGAAAGGAGAGAAATATGAGAAAGAACAACAACTTAAATCGATTCCTGACAATTCTGCTGAGTAGTTTGCTCGTCCTGGTCTTATGTGCGGATCAGGTCATGGGTGAGGAAAACCCTCAATTGGTTGGTCAGTTGGAAAAACTCAGTACCAAAGTGGATCAACTGAAAATGGCCCTGGATCAAGCCCGCAGAAATCAGGTCGTTTCTTCTGAACAGCGAGATATGGGTAATGCAAATATGAAGGACAAGGGTGGAATGAAAATGGATATGCAGGGTATGAGAAACATGAAGATGATGGGCAGGGATGGGATGAATAAAAAAGATATGGATGACATGAATATGAAAGACAAGGGTGGAATGAAAATGGATATGCAGGGCATGGGTAACATGAAGATGATGAGCAGGGATGGGATGAATAAAAAAGATATGGATGACATGAATATGAAGGACAAGGGTGGAATGAAAATGGATATGCAGGGCATGGGTAACATGAAGATGATGGGCAGGGATGGGATGAATAAAAAAGATATGGATGACATGAATATGAAGGACAAGGGTGGAATGAAAATGGATATGCAGGGCATGGGAAACATGAAGATGATGGGCATGATGGGGCAAATGGCACAAAAGGGGTTGGCTCAATCTTCGTTGCCTGGCTATCCAGGCCTATCACATCTTTATCATATCGGCGCAACGGATCTCTTCCTGGATCACGGCGACCAGATTCAATTGTCTATCGACCAGAAAACCCGGCTATACAAGACAAAAGAGAAAACCCTTCTTGATAATGATAGTTTCGATCGCAAAATCGAGCAGGCTGAGCAGGATCTGTGGACATTGACTGGTTCGGACAAACCAGACTCCCAAAAAATAGCAGCCAAAATACGAGAAATAGAAAAGCTCCGCGGAGATAAACGAATAGCCTTTATCCGCGCAGTCGGTCAATCCACTCAGATACTGACTAACGAGCAGCGACGTCTGCTTGTTGGCTTTTCACCAGAAGCTGAACACAATGCCCAATCCGAAGGAGACAACAAAGAATGATTTTCTTTCGAACCTTGAAAGCTGTTTTGGCCTTGTTCGTAATTTATAATTCAATGCCTCTCGTTTTAGCTCAAGTACCTGAAGAGGAACATCTCAGTCACCACCCTGAGTTGTCTGCCCCTGCTGTACCCGAACCAGGGAACAAAGGGCCGGGAATGTCAGGTGACAAAGGCAAGGGCATGATGGGTGGCATGAAGACCCGGATGGTGCCACAGGAGCCGGAAGAACTGTACCCGATGCTGATGGCGCTACCAGAAATTTCGTCCAGGCAGAGATCGAAACTGAAGCAACAGGCTCACGAGCGCTTGTTGGATGGAACAGCACTTATGTCCGAAGGACTCGGACAACTTGTCAATGCTTCCAAACGCAATGATTTAGCGGCCATGCAGTATGCAACAGCCAAGCTCCGCGAGGGAATTACAAAGTTCGAAACAGGTCTGGCGACATGGCGTGCAATTGAAGAAGGGGTTCCCCCTCGCAATGAGGCGCTTCAATGGTTCAAACGAGAGATGAATCTATTGTCACCATATATCGGAGAACAACAACATGGTGTTTTAGGTATGTCCTGGCTTCACTTTTTCATGATGTTGATACTAACTGCCTTTTTCATTGTGATGGTTTGGATGTATTTCTTCAAGATGCGCCGAGCCGCTGCATTGCTGGAAAAGCTTGCTGCTGAAGTTCCGTCAAAAGAATCAACTGAGAGTACACGAACAGGATCAGATGTTAAGGCCGTAGAACTCGAAGGATCCGATATCACCACGGTAACGCAAAAGGGCGTCACCGTAACATTTAAGACATCGGAAAAATCGACACAATTAACGCTGGATGAAACAATTCTCGATGCGTCCGAGAGGGTCGGAGTCAAAATCGAATCCTCCTGTCGCGTTGGTGCATGCGGTATGTGCAGCGTTAAGCTACTATCCGGACAAGTCACAATGGAAGTCGAGGACGGCCTTACACCGGACGACAAGGCTGCTGGAATGATCCTTGCCTGCCAGGCCAGACCAAAGAACGATATCGAGGTTGAAGCGTAAAGAATAAGCAATAGTCTATGAAAGAACGCGAGCACATAGTTGTAACTAACCTTGTCCTCTTGATGCTAATTGTGTGGGTTGGTTTTTTGCTGCATCACTCACCGCGATTCGCGGGTAGCTTCCGGGGAGGTGTACTCGGTGTTTCCGGTGCACTGCTGATGCTGTTTCCACTTCTCTACATGGTGATTAAGCGAATCAAGTGGATCAAGGCGATCGCTACGAAATGCGTATCGTTGCGTATGTTGCTCGCATTGCATATCTACGCTGGTATCATTGGCCCTATTCTGGTTTTGCTGCACACCGGCCATAAGTTCGAGAGCCCGTTGGGGGCCACCTTAACTGCGCTGACGATCGTTGTAGTCTTGAGTGGATTTGTAGGACGCTACTTGATGAGCCAGTTTTCGCGGGAGATCCGTGAGAAGAAGGTAATGTTGACCGAGTTACAGGGTGCTTATTCACAGGCCCGGGTGGAGCTCACACAACGTCCTGACCTTGCTCGTTTATTACGCCCGCTTTCCGGCATCTTTTCAAGGGTGTTTGCAAGCCTGTTTCTGAAAGACGACGTGGCAAATCAGACTGGCGATACGAGCCCCGCAATGCTGCTGCGATTATCTGAATCCATTGCTGACGTCGAATATGCAATAAATGTACATGAAAAGTTCAGGGGATGGTTTTCAAAATGGTTGAAGTTACATATTGTGATATCTTTTGCCCTCTATGCCCTCATGGTGCTGCACATTTGGGCGTCTATTCATTTTGGATTAAGGTGGTTTGACTCATGGACCCAGACGACTTTGAAATCTGAAAATCTAATAATTGTCACTTCACTGAACGCCCCTGATGAGTTTTCCCGCTCTTTTTCCAGGCTATACCAACGTTACGGGCGACCGTCTGTAACGATCCCCGATTATTCAAAAACCCTTGCTGCCCTTCGTCAAGTAGATACCTGCGGTTTCGATCACGACGACAGGAAAAAGGTGTTTTGGATTAACGTCTACAACTTCACGGCCATGAAACTCGTTGCGGAGAACTCCTCCGTTGACTCAATCACAGAAAGCAAAGTCAGTGCTGAAAAGAATCCATGGAGTTTGAAAGCTGACAAACAGCTGTTCTATGAAACCAAGAACCCAGGGGTTATTGATTTCGTTATTAGTTACGCTCCTGACAAATACGTGTAATGGCTCAAAATTAACTACGTTCATTTAAAGATTGAGTATTTTAAACATTACTTGTCCTTGAATAATATTGCACAAGCCGACAAAGTGGTAACAACAAAATGGTAAAAAAGGAAACAAAATCACGGTTTTGGTTGTTCATTATGATTGGCTCAACTGCTCTATTGATGGTGGTATGGCTCCTAACTCCAAACAACGCATTCTTCAAACAGGTGAATACTTGGCAACGCATGACCAGTCCAGGTCTCCTCTCTGCCGCCCATGCTTCGCTGGAAGATAATTGTGCTGCTTGCCACACGTCTGTCAAGGGAGCTGATCCGATAAAATGCATTGTTTGCCACGCAAATAACGAGACAATACTAAAAAGGCAGGTAACATCGTTCCACGCGAATGTTGCAAGTTGTAAAGATTGCCACATGGAGCATAAAGGCCAGAACAGACGGCCCACAGAAATGAACCATGTTATCCTCTCAATGCTTGGCCTTCGACAGCTTCTAAATGATGATAGAAAAAACGAGGGTGAGCAGGATAGGCGACAGTTTGTTATGTGGATACGTCACGTTGACGAGTCATTGATGCCACATTCACGTGTCATTGCAGAAGAACTGATCCTCAACTGTGCGACCTGCCACAGCAGCGAAGATCCACATGTCGCGTACTTTGGCGACAATTGCATCGCTTGTCATTCAACGCAATATTGGACGATTCCCGAATACGTTCACCCTGCGGCAACATCTACGGACTGCGCACAATGCCACAAGACCCCGCCTAACCACTTCATGCCGATGTTCATGTCGATGTGTGCAAAAATGCTTGGCAAATCACCTCAAAGTGTCAAACAATGCTATATCTGCCACACAATTTCAGCCTGGAACGACATAAAGGGTGCCCCCTGGCACAAGAAATCGATGAGCCACATCCCCTCTCGATAGCAACATTGATCGTGGAATTTCATGTGGCATAATTTCTCTGATAGATTTTAGAGAAATAAAACCCCAATTCGGAGGACAGTTTACTTAACTACGGTATTTACTTTGCAAGGATAGGTTGCTGCTTTAAATTATGTATACTGTCCCAAGAATTCCTTCAAGAATTCCGTGGGCCAGATCAAGGTATACCGGCAACCCTGCCAGTGCTGTCATCCCG
>JAJRXD010000167.1 GCA_024276465.1 Deltaproteobacteria bacterium | reverse complement strand
TTTTTCATAGACACATCAGGCGGCTCATCAGGGTCGAAATAAACAGGACAAATATTTTTCACATCTCCTACTATCATCTTAACTATGTTGTGGAGTTCTTGTGCCAGGTTACAATGGCCAACTATAACAATACCTGTCATAGAATTATATTCTCCCCCTTCTGAAAGTTTTACTTTTTTTCTAAATCACGGTGCATAACATAGACACGATGTTTTTCCTTTACAAAAAAATCCTTAAGGCAGTTAGCAATTGCAACAGACCTGTGCCTGCCTCCGGTACATCCAACAGCCACCGTTAGATATGCCTTCCCCTCCCTTTTAAAAAGCGGAATTTGATACGATAAAAAGTCCGTTAACTTTTCAAAAAAAACCTCTGCCTCACTGCAGCCAAAAACATACCTGGACACCTTTTCATCATTCCCGTCAAGATCTTTTAATTCTCCAACAAAATAGGGGTTCGGCAAAAATCGAACATCAAAAACAATATCACTATCATGTGGGACACCATATCTGAAGCCAAAAGACATGAATGTTATCGCCATATCCGGCTTGGAAAACCGTTCAAAATAGTCCTGCAGCATACTTCTCAGCTGATGCACGTTCATTACTGATGTGTCGAAACTTCTGTCAGCCTGAGATTTTATTTCGCTGAGAATACTTCTTTCAAGAATAATACTTTCGCGCACAGATCCTTTTTTACTCAAAGGATGATATCTCCTGGTCTCACTAAATCTTTGAATTAAAATTTCATCAGAACATTCTAAAAAAATCATCTCAATTTTATTGCCTTCACCCTTTAACTTCTTTAGTGTAGGTTTATATTCATTGAGAAAAGACCCCTCGCGGACATCCACCACCAGGGCTATTCTGGATATGTCATAGGTGGAACTGTTACACAGTTCAATAAATTCCGGCAGAAGTACGATTGGCAAATTATCAACACAGTAGAATCCAAGGTCTTCAAGTGTTCTTAAAGCAGTGCTTTTACCGGAACCCGAAAGTCCGCTGATTATAATTATGTTTGTTTTTTCCATCCGTAAATCCTGCGAAACAAACTACCCCACCTGACATGGCGGGGCATTATACTTTGCAACAGATTGTTTTCAATCAATTCTCAGCAGGAAACTTTTTTGTCTTCATCAACAATGATACGGTGTATGCTCTGAGAATCTGATGCCTTAATAAGTGCCTGTCTGAAATTATTATCTTTAAGCAGACGCGACAGCCTGGCAAGTGCCTTCAGATGAACACCGGCAGAATTAGATGGGGCAACAAGCAAAAAAATCAAGTGGACTGGACTGCCATCAATTGAGTCAAAATCAATGCCCTGAGAGCTCTTGCCAAACAACAGAACAATACTGGCAAGACCATTCAACTTACCATGGGGTATGGCAATACCATTACCAATGCCTGTGCTCCCCAGCTTTTCTCTCTCAATCAGGACCCTCAACAGTTCATTGGAATCAATACTTCTGTTCATTGAAACAAGATGATTAACAAGCTCTTCCAAAACCTGTTTTTTACTCTTTCCCTTAAGTTCAGCAATAATCAGATTTTCTTTAATTAAATCCTTGAGTTTCATTATCATTTTTCCTATACAAAATTTCTTATGTGTTTTCCGGCTCTATAAGGCCCAGGCAGCCTTCTCTTCTTCTGTAAAGAACATTCACTTTCTCTGTTTCCGCATTCTTGAACACTAAGAAGTCGTCATCAACAAGCTCTATCTGAGCTATAGCATCATCGACTGTCATTGGCCTGATAAAAACACTCTCGGTTTTGATGATGTATGGTTCATTTGTTTTTTCCATACTTTCAAAAATGTCATGTCTGGCTTTTCCATGAGAGGATTTATGGCTTGTGACTTTATCTTTATATTTTTTAACCTGTTTTTCTGTTTTATCCATCACCAGGTCAATAGCCGTGTACATATTATCTTCACTTATCTCTTTTGCAGTGATTTTTGTCCGGTTTAAATTAACAATTATCTCAGCTATATGCCTGCGTTTCTCCAAGGATAGAATAACATGCACTTCATTTACATTGCTGAAATACTTTTCAATCCTTGAAACCTTCTCCTGGACATGACTCCTTAAAGCATCGTTTGGCTGAAGATGACGAAATGTTACTGTTACTTCCATAATAACTCCTTTGAAATCGATTTTTAATAATGTTTCTTTCTTTTTGATGAGGAAAGAATTCCCTTCATCTCTCTATACTTGGTAACGGTCCTGCGTGCTATGTTGATCCCCTGGTTTTTAAGCAGATCAGCCAGATCCTGATCGCTGAGTAGCTTGTGCGGGTCCTCATTCTGTATTATCTCCATAATTTTGTTCTTCACACTTTCAGAAGCAATGCTATCACCATCATATGACGAAATGCCGCTATTGAAAAAATATTTCAGTTCAAAAATTCCATGAGGGGTATGCACATATTTGTTTGTAGTTACTCTGCTGATATTTGATTCGTGCATTTGGATATCATCGGCAACATCCCTGAGTACAAGTGGTTTCAAATGATCAGAACCATAAGCAAAAAAATCCATCTGAAATTTTATAATGCTCTTCATCACATTAATTATTGTTGACTGACGATGGTAAACACTTTTTATCAGCCATACGGCAGATCGCAGCTTTTCCTGGATGTACTCTTTTGCCTTAATTGAACTGATACGGTTGTTTGATAAAATGTTTTTATAAAATGAGCTGACCCTCAGCTTGGGCTGCCCATCCTCATTTAGCACAACAACGTATTCATCATCAAGCTTGAAAACATAAATATCAGGGGTAATATACTGCGGCTCCTTGTCACTGAAAGCCCGTCCAGGGCGTGGTTCCATCTTAGCAATTATGTCACAGGCTTCAAACACTTCCTTCATTGGAATTTTCAGCCCTTTTGCAATTGACTGATATTTCCTTTTTTCAAGGTCATGCATGTGCTTAAGCAAAATATCTTTTATCAATGAAGTATCTCCGGGCAGGATCTCTACCTGCTTTAAAAGGCACTGCTTCAGATTCTGAGATGCAATTCCAACCGGGTCAAAACTCTGAATTTTTTCGAGTACTTTCTCAACAAGAACAATGCTGTTGCATGTTTCAGCAGCAATATCCTCAGAAGTTGTTTCAAGATAACCATCCTTGTTGAGATTTCCTATTATGTATTCGCCAATTTCCATCTCATTTTCAGTAAAATCCTGAAGCCATAACTGCCAGAACAGATGGTCTGTTATTGATTTCTTTTCAGTAATAATCGGATCCATCTCTTCCCTGTCAAAATCAGCAGGCAGAGAACCCCTTGAAGGGGTTATTGAACTGTCAAAATATTCCTTCCAGTCAAAATCATTTTCTGCCTCAGGTTTGCTGCTGTCAGAATCTGCAGAATCAGCAGATAATTCCTGCTCACTTTCCTTCTCATTGTTCTCTGTTTCAACCTCCTCCTCCAGCACAGGATTTTCGTTTATCTCATGCCTGATGACTTCGGACAGTTCCAGCCTGGAAAGCTGCAACAGTTTGATAGCCTGCTGCAGCTGTGGTGTCATAACCAGTTGCTGTGAAAGTTTTAGCTGCTGTTTTAGTTCCATCATTTTAAATTAGTTTAAGAAAAATCACTTTGTAGTTATTAATTATGAAAACTTTGACTTACAGGACTTGAGTGAATCACTAAGTGCTGTTATGCAGTTTTGCTTAACCCTCAGGAAAATTTTGTTGTTTTTTGATTTTCCTTCAGCCCCGATCTGTCGGGAATGCTGATACAATTCTACATAATAAAATTCTCACCCAGGTAAATACTTCGTGCCTTGTCACTTTTTACAATCTTGTCCGGCTCGCCATCTACCAGAACCTTTCCCTCAAAGGTAATATATGCTCTGTTGCAGATTCCCAGAGTCTCTCTGACATTATGGTCAGAGATAAGAACACCTATTCCGGTGCATGTTAATCTTACTATGATATTTTGAATTTCCTGAACAGCAATTGGATCAACACCGGTAAAAGGCTCATCAAAAAGTATGAATTCAGGAGATGTTACAAGTGCCCTTGATATTTCAACACGCCTTCTCTCACCACCTGAAAGAAGGAATGCTTTTCTTTTTGCAATATGAGAAATATTCAGTTCCTTCAGATGGTTCTGAAGCCTTCCCATCATTTCTTCCCTGCTGATGGGAAGGGTTTCCAGAACTGCTAATATGTTTTCCTCAACAGTAAGTTTTCTGAAAATAGAGGGTTCCTGTGGAAGGTATGTAATCCCCTTTCTTGCTCTTACATACATTGGACAATCAGTAATGTCTTCACCATTCAACAGAACTCTTCCACCATCAGGTTTGTAAAGTCCAACAAACATGTAAAAAGTAGTTGTCTTGCCCGCACCATTTGGCCCCAGAAGTCCAACCACTTAACCCTTTTGGACATTCAGAGATATGCGGTCAACAACGCGCTTGTCCCCAAATTTCTTAACAAGGCCTTCAGACCTGAGCTGACCCCTGGATATTACCATAAATAAGAGATAAAAAATTTATAAGTTTTTTCATTATGAATATTATTATATTTGACCATGTTCATCAATCTTTTTCAGCTTTCTTTTTATCGGGATATATAGTAGCACTTGCCCGGTTTTCAGGCCCGCCTTCAACAACTGTCCGATCTTCTTTTAAAAACACTGTTATCTTTTTACCCTGGACAACGTTATCTCCCTGCCATACCCTGGGGTTTCCTGTTGCAACAATCTTCTGCTGATCATTGTAAAATACAATTTTTTTACCGGTCGCAATTCTTTCACCCTGAATAATTTTAACATTACCCGTAGCAAAAAGCCGTTTCAAACCACCCTTCGCACCATACTGAACCTTCATATTATCAGCAAACATAAGAATGCTTCCCTGACGGGCTACAACATTGCCTTTAAAAAGAGCCGTGTTTTTCCTGTTGTCATACTCCATTGAATCAGCATTAATACTGATTGGCATATCTGATTTAAAGGAGGCTAAATCCAGATTTTTTTTTCTTTTTCTTTTTTTTATTGTGGTTTCCTTAACCTCACCATCAAAGGACGGCTCTTTATCCCTGGAATCAGAATAAATTACAAAAGGTTCATTCGCCGGCTGATCCCTGACAGACTCAAATTCTTCATTCATTTCACCTTTACCCGCTATAATTATTTTCTCATCAGAGATTCCGGTCTCCTGAACAATTTCATCCTCATAATCATCAGGACTGTTTGTCCCCCCTTGCATGACCCTGCCGCTTTTAATGCTGGATTTAAGTTCAGACCGCTGTGATGGTGGAATAAGATCTGCTTTAGCTAAAACATCCTGTTCTACCTGAGCAGAGATCTTTTCAATCAGGGCATCAATATCCACACCTCCTGCAAATGTTTTAAAATATTTTTCATTTGAAAAACTGTTAAAAACCTTAACATCAATACTGACTTCATCCATGATTTTAGTTATGCTGCCTGACAATATAAAGTTAGCCCCAAGAATTTTTGCTATCTCTTTGAGCCTTTTTTCTTCTATTGACCCATGCTCATCCTGCCTGAGTATCGATTTAACATGTTTCAAGTCACACGTGTAGATATAGGGGTTCATGGACAATTGTTTTAAAAGCTTCATTGAAACTTCCTGTCCAAGGTCATACTCTTTCTCAAAGTTGAAAACCTCTAATGGCAGAACAGCAATTTTCACTGCTGGCACGTCTTCAGATTTTATCACACCAGGCACAAAAAATAATATGAGAACCAGCACGCAAACCCTTATTCTCAATTGTTCCCCCTTACTTTTACCTGACTCAAAACAGTCAGTTTCTCCCGCTCCAGGTCAATAATGGCTCCAATGCCTTCCATTTCAAATTTCCCCCGTTTTATTAACAGCTTGTCGTTTGTAGTGATTTCCCGTTTTTTATGATCATAAAAAACTGACTCTGTCCGGATAATTGTTTTATCCGGAAATATTGCCTGCACCATGCCCTTTATTTTTATATTGCGGGAATCCATGTCAAGCTCACCATGTTTTCCGGTCAGATAGTATGTTTTGCCATCAGGCCGATATAAACTAACTGTAAGATTTTCCAAAACAACTTTGTTTTCATCCTTGAAATACTTTGCTGTATCAGCTTTCAGATCCCAGTCCTTGAAATTATCCTTATTTACTGTATTATAGAGCACTTCATTAAGCTTAATGTCTGCATCGCTTGTCCAGCTGACTGGTTTGTCCGATTTTAAAACTATCTGTTTCTTTTTATCCCTTAAGGCAACTCCAAACACAGCCAGAATCATAACAAGTGAAAAGCACAAGAGACCTGTCCTTAATTTCATGGACTTCTTCATGAATAGTACCTTGCAGTCACCTTTTCCCAGAGACCTTGAGCCTTGAGGATAATCTCACAAATTTCTCTTACTGAACCCCTCCCCCCCTGTTTCTTAGTGATAAAATCAACCTCTCTTTTGAGCTCTTCAACACTTTCCGGAACAGCAAATGATAACCCGCATCTTCTAAGAACCGGCAGATCAGGCAGATCATCTCCTACAGCACATATTTGTCTGTCAGCCATGTTCTTCATTTCTAATATTTCTTCATAAACTTCAATTTTATTCAGTGCTTTCTGAAAAACCATTTTTATTCCAAGATCATCAGCCCGGTATTCAACTGATTTCGAATATCTTCCAGAAACAATGGCAACCTCTATTCCAGCCCTCATTAAAAGCTTAATACCATGTCCGTCCCTGGCATCAAAAAACCTCATTTCCTTCCCATCATCCGTATACACAACTCTGGCATCGGTTAATACTCCATCAACATCAAGAATAAGGAGTTTAATGTTTCGTGCTTTTTCCTCAATACTGCTTTGGTCTTCAGGTCTGCTCATACAAATAAATGATACACCCGGGCTGCAGGGTGTCCTTCGGTAATCAGGTTTTGACTTTATTTTCTACACAACTCCTGCCTTAAGTATGTCATGGAGGTGGATTATACCTTCTATTTTCTCTGTTGCTGTTGCTGAAAAAACAAAA
This sequence comes from Deltaproteobacteria bacterium, assembly GCA_024276465.1. Lineage (GTDB taxonomy): Bacteria > Desulfobacterota > WTBG01 > CAIYCZ01 > CAIRTM01 > JAJRXD01. The sequence goes on along the minus strand of JAJRXD010000167.1, from coordinate 40,226 downwards.
AGCGAAGTAATTGAATGCTGTTCCATCTCTTGAAGTGCTTTAGCTGCCAGAGCTGTCTTCTCTATCGTTTTTGGAGAAGTGCTCATAACCTCCTTTGCCTCTGCTGAAAGAATATCCTGTTTTCTTTCAAGTGCCCTCCTGAGATCACCGTCGGTAATAATACCGGTTAAATTGCCTTCATTATCGGAAACCCCTGTCACACCCAGTCTTTTTGAAGTTATTTCAATCAGAACTTCTTTAATTGAATCAGTTTCCAATACAAGGGGAATTTCATCACTGACGTGCATTAAATCCTCTACCATCAAAAGAAGCTTTTTGCCGAGTGCACCTCCCGGATGAAGCACAGCAAAATCTTCTTCGCTGAATCCCCGGCTCTCTAACACTGTTATTGCCAATGCATCTCCCATGGCCATTGTTACAGCAGTGCTTGCTGTCGGGATCAATCCCATTGAACATGCCTCCTCCTTAACACTGACATCAATAAGAATATCAGCATTTTTTGCAAGAACTGATTCTTTGTTGCCGGTTAGCGCAATCAGTTTGAGCCCAAGCCGTTTAATGATAGGCAGAATTTTTACAAGTTCGTCAGTCTCTCCACTATTGGAAACAGCAATTACAACATCCTTTTTTGAAATCATGCCTATATCACCATGAATTCCTTCAGCAGAATGGATAAAAAAAGCAGGTGTACCCGAACATGCAAAAGTTGATGCAATTTTCTGGGAAATAAGCCCTGATTTTCCAATTCCTGTTACAATGACTTTACCCTCACAGGAAAGAATAATATTGACGGCATTAATAAAATTATCATTCAATCTCTCTCTCAGGTTCAGAATAGCATTGCCCTCAATTTCAAAAGTCTTTTTTGCATGCTCTAACATCGTTACCTCAACACTACTGCCACTGCTGTTCCAAAGGCATTAAAGTTAATATGATTTTTAAAATTATATATATGATAATGATTAATAAAACCTATGTTTTCTGAAACTTTTTTCTGCCAGGAAGCTGTTTTCACCCTGCAGTTTTCGAATAATGTACAATCTGTTTAATAAAATCTCCAAGTTCTGACAGTTTCAATGAATTTGGACCATCACATAATGCCTCATCAGGGTTTTCATGTATTTCCAGAAAAACCGCGTCTACACCTGCTGCCACAGCAGCTCTGGCAAGCGGCTCAACAAACCTCCTGTCGCCTCCTGAAGCACTTCCCTGCCCCCCTGGAAGCTGAACACTATGGGTGGCGTCAAAAACAACAGGATACCCTAACTCCCTCATTATAACCAGGGATCGCATATCAACTACGAGGTTATTGTAACCGAAGGTTGTTCCCCTTTCTGTCAATAAAAGATTATGATTATCAGCATAAGTAATTTTTTCAACAACAAAACGCATATCCTCTGGAGCAAGAAACTGACCCTTTTTAATATTTACAGCCTTTCCTGTCCGGGCAGCCTCTATCAGGAAATCAGTCTGCCTGCACAAAAAAGCCGGGATCTGAATTATATCCAGAACCTCTGAAGCAGGGCCAATTTCTTCAAACCTGTGTACATCAGAAAGAACAGGCAGCTCAAGTTCTTCTTTTATGCAGGAAAGAATTTCAAGACCTGCTTTCAGGCCTGGCCCACGATAAGAGTTAACAGAAGTTCTGTTTGCTTTGTCATATGATGCCTTGAAAATCAGGGGGACATTAGCGCCATGTGCTATCTCTTTCAGCTTTTCCGCCATCACAAAAGTATCTCTTTCACCCTCTATAACACATGGGCCTGCTATAAGGATTAGCGGGTTTTCTCCACCTATTTTAATATTGCCGGCTTCAACCTGGCGGGTTTTTATTTTACTCATCAGACATACAATTTATTGAATATTAATAAACTCGTAAAAAGTGAAGCTCCCCGCCTCTGTCGGGATGTTCCAGAGGCGTACTTACTGTGTATCCCGATTAATGTCAGGAAAGGATGCAGCGCAACGCCGTCCCGCCTGACGGGATTTACAAAGCCATCAATATTAATTTTTCAACATGTCCTTTAACTTTATGCTTAAAGGCATGCGGAAATAAAGGACTTGAAAAGCGGATGAGGATCAAGGGGACGAGATTTAAATTCAGGGTGAAACTGACATCCTAAAAACCAGGGATGTGTTGTAATTTCAACAATTTCCACCAAATCCGCGTCAGGGCATACACCGCTGAAAAGCATCCCGCCCTTTTCAAGAACCTCCTGAAACTCATTATTGAATTCATAACGATGCCTGTGCCTTTCAGATATGCTCTTCTGTTTATAAGCCTGATATGCCCTTGACGGGTTTTTTAATTCGCACGGGTAAGCACCAAGCCTCATCGTTGCTCCAAAATCAAAAACATCATCACGAATCTGTTTCTTCTTTTTTTGATAATCAAACCACTCTTTAAGGAGAACAAAAACAGGGTATTCTGTTTCTTTGTTGAATTCCAGACTGTCAGCTTGATTTAAGTCACACACATTGCACGCAAACTCTATGACACAAAGCTGCATCCCCAGACAAATTCCAAAAAAAGGTATGTTATTTTCACGTGCAAATCTTATTGACTCAATTTTCCCTTTTATTCCCCTGTCCCCAAATCCACCAGGAACCAGAATACCGTTTGAATCTTCAAAGAAATCATTGCAATTGTTCGAGTCTATGTTCTCAGAGTCAACAAATTGCAGCCTCACCCGTGCACTATTAGCAATTCCCCCATGTATAAGTGCCTCGTTAAGGCTTTTATAAGAATCTTCAAGATCAACATATTTTCCAACAATTGCAATCGTTACCTCCCTTAACGGTTCCTTGATTTTCCTTACAATGTCTTCCCACTGTTCAATATGTGGAGCCCTTGTCCATATATTCCATATTTCAACAACCTTTTCATCCAGACCCTCCCTGTGAAAAAGAAGTGGCACTTCATATATGGACTCTACGTCTTTTGCTGTTATAACAGTTTCTTTTGAAATATTACAAAAAAGAGCTATTTTATCTTTTATATCCACAGGCAGGAGCCTGTCAGAACGACAAAGCAGAATGTCTGGCTGTATTCCAATTTCAAGCAGTTCTTTTACGCTGTGCTGAGTGGGCTTTGTTTTCAGCTGGCCCGCTGTTTTGACAAAAGGAACAAGAGTGACGTGTACATAGAGCACATTTTCTTTACCCGCATCATTCTTGAACTGCCTTATTGCCTCAAGGAACGGAAGGGATTCAATATCGCCTACAGTACCACCTATTTCAACAATAGCAATATCAACACCCTCTGCAACCTGTATTATTTTATCCTTTATTTCATCAGTAACATGAGGAATTACCTGAACAGTTTCTCCAAGATATCCGCCTTTCCTTTCTTTTTCGAGAACAGCTTCATAAATCTGTCCTGTTGTGAAGTTGTTTTTTCTGCCCATCTTAGCACTACTGAAACGCTCGTAATGACCCAGATCAAGATCTGCCTCGATCCCATCATCTGTAACAAAAACCTCACCATGCTGGAAAGGGTTCATGGTTCCAGGGTCAACGTTTAAATAGGGATCTAATTTTAAAAAGGTAACATTCAGCCCTCTTGCTTCAAGCAAAGCAGCAATTGATGCAGCGGCAATCCCCTTACCAAGTGATGACAGAACCCCTCCTGTTATAAAAATAAACTTTGGCTTCATTATTATTCCAATCGTTGAAAAAGATTAAGCAATTGGGATAACCCGTTATTCAGGTAATAACTTCCATAGAGTTTTCTTTTACCTTTTTATCTTTTGTTCCACAAGAGATATATCGCCCGGAACATCAACCCCAACAGGATCATAGTCTGTTTCTATTACTTTTATGGAATATCCATTCTCCAATGCTCTTAGCTGCTCAAGGCTTTCTGCCTTTTCCAATGCTGACCTTGGAAAACCTGCAAACTTCATCAAAAAATCTTTTTTGTAAACATAAAGCCCTATGTGCTTGAACAGATCAACAGCAACTGCCTTTGATTTTACAAATGGAACAGGAAAACGGGAAAAGTACAAAGCAAAATCCTGAAAATCAGTTACAACTTTAACAATGTTCGGATTGGATAAATCATCCTGGTTCTTTATTTTTGTCTTGAGTGTTCCCATACAGATGGTGCTGTCGTTCAACAAAGGTGCTGCAGCCTCTTCCATGGCATTGGGAGGCAGTAAAGGCTCATCACACTGGACATTAATAATTATTTGCGCATCAATGTCTTTTGCAATCTCTGCAATTCTGTCGGTGCCTGTTTCATGTGTTGAAGATGTCCTGCATGCTTCTCCTCCAAAGCCTTCAACAGCACAGGCAATATCTGAATTATCTGTTGCTACTATTACACGGTCAATGAAATTACAGTTCAAGGTGTTTTCATAAACCCACTGAATCATTGGCTTGCCATGAATCAAGACAAGTGGTTTCCCGGGAAAACGTGTGGACTCATGTCTTGCCGGAATCATTGCAACAACCTTCATGTTAAATACCTTTGTTCAAGCATTGAAAAGCTAACTATGGACAGATCACTTCAGAAAACCGTCTAAATCAGATACAGTTTCACGCCTTTTTCTTTTTTCTTTTTTTTTCCTTGAAATCACAATCCTGACAAAAACCAATATCATTAAAAACAGAAAAATTATCATTATACCCATGTACGGGGGTAATATGAAAAAAAGAGTTATTCCATGTAATATTTTTTTAACGAAACCAGCCGGTTCAATTGACTCCAGAGAAACAAGCGGTACATTTTTCAGAACCTCTCCCTCTACCATTATACGTACATGCCCTATCTCCTGGGCTTTTTGAATCGGCGCATAAATTTTTTCAGGGAATTGCTTTTCTACATACAGTTCCCCTTTTTTATCAATTGGTATCGTAATGTATATTTCCTGTGATGTTCCCAGGAGAACTTTTCCCCTGGTTCCATACCACACATCTGTTTCAGCACGGGTTTTTTCGTCACTGATTTTTATTGTTTTAAAATTCCTGAAAGCATAATTGAGGAGTTTGAGTGCAGCGTTTTCTCGCTGGGTTTCACCTTTAGCCCCCATCACTACTGAAATAAATCTGTCCCCATTTCTAAAGGCAGTTGTTACAATATGATAGCCTGCAGATGAAAACCATCCTGTTTTAAGACCATCCACGCTATCGTCAACCCACAAAAGTCCATTTCTGTTTTTTTGCGTGATATTATTAAAAGTCATCTCTTTGGAACTGTGATTTTTCAGAGCACCAGGGTGGTCTTTCAAATAATGACAAGCCAGCATGGCCATGTCACGCACAGTGGTATATTGCCCATCAGATGGAAGCCCATGGCTGTTTTTAAAAACAGTATTAACCATCCCAATGCTAAGTGCTTTCCTGTTCATCTTTTCAACAAAAACTTCTTCAACTCCTGCTATGTGTTCAGCCACAGCAACACAGGCATCATTTGCTGAAACCACAGCTATACCTTTCAAAAGCGTCTTTAAAGGAACCTCAGAATTAACCTCAAGAAACATCTTTGACCCACCGGTTTTCCAGGCTTTTTTGCTAATCCTTACCTTGTCAGTCAGAGCAACAAGTTTGTCATCCACAGCGTCAAATGCCAGGTACAGGGTCATTAGTTTTGTCAAGCTTGCAGGAGGTATCTTTTTATCCGGATTTTGCTCAAAAATAACCTGGCCGGAAACTGCATTTACAAGCAGGGCAGCCCTGGCTTTTACTTTAAACGGCAACTCAGCATATGCAGGTTTTATAAATATTGATAATACAAAAACTGACAGACAAATTCTTGCAAACATAATATATCTTCTTCTTTTGAGTGTTGTGCCTCTTCCGCCATCTGCATTCAGGCAACCAATTCTTGTTTAAATTTGATGGCTTCGTAAAAAGTCCAACTCACCGTCAGGCCGGGATCTGCGATCAGCGTTGTGCTGTATCCTTTCCCGACATTAATCGGAATAACATTCAAGCAGGTATGCTTTTTGAAGATTCCGGCCAGATCGGGGATTCCCGGAGGATTTGCACGCCTTGAATTTGAAGCTTTTTACTTTGCCCTCGAATTTTGACTTCCTGCTGTTTAGTCAGTATGGGTAAAATAAAGTTTTTGAGTATAGTGTAATTAATTTTGGAAGGCAATAAAAAAAGAACTGCTTCTGCGTCCACTAATTCTTTCAATTGATAAATAACAATATTTATTTGACATGGTAATTTTTTTTCACTATACTACGAAAATCAAAATATTGCTGTTTAACAGTGCTTGGGGATTGCAAAAAACAGATAATCAAATAAAAAGTCAAGGATAAGGTTTGCAAACATGAGGCATTATAACCACGTAATCAGATTTGCCATTATTTTAACAGCCGTACTTATTGGTTTCTTTGCAGTCAGAGGTTTTATAGTTCCTGAATCATTTGGTGTTTACGGCACCTATATGTATGGCTATCACCGTGGCAACTCAGACAGTGAAGAGGCTGCTCAGCCAATTCTATATTACGGTTCAGATAAATGCAGAAAGTGTCATGAGAAGCTGTATGAACAGGAGTCCCAGGCAGGACACTCAAAAATCGCCTGTGAATCATGTCATGCAAACTGGCAGGCGCACAATAATAACACCAGAAATAAAGTCTTAAAAAACGGTTCTATTGAGGCATGCATGCAGTGCCATAAAAAACTTTCAGCACGCCCTGCAGCATTCCCTCAAATTACGGATATAAAACAGCACATGGATGATCAGGAGCAAGAGTTTGAAAAAGGCATGGAATGTCTTGACTGTCACGACCCTCACGAACCACTGTGAATCATATTCCAACAAGCCCACCGAATCAGGCTGAGCTCTACGATCCATATATTGTATTACAAAAACAACTGCCTTAATAAGAATTAGCACCCTGATGTGACGGGGTGGATTCAGTCTCCCGATGCACCGGGGCTAAATGAAAAAAATTCTTCTGGGGCTGAGCAAAATGACATTACAATAAATTAGATTTATACTGTTAACATTCCCTGCCTTTCAAAGATACCGCCTTTAACGGGAAAGGCTAAGGTTTTATACCCTGAAAGATACAATAACAAGGATGACATCTATATGAACAAGGACCGGCGAAATTTTATTAAACAAACTGGCTGGAGCATACTGGGAGGCGGTTTATTAATCTCAGTATTTCCATTGTTACCGGGTTCAGCACATGCTTCCAAAAACAAAAACCACATATTTGCATTTATTGTGGACATTGAAAAGTGCATAGGATGCGGCAAATGTGTTAATGCATGCATAAAAGAAAACAGTGTCCCGAATGATTTCTACAGGACATGGGTAGAACGCTACCACATTCTGGAAAATGGAGAGGTTATTGTAGATTCACCTGACGGAGGTTCAGACGGATTCAAACCGCAGGAATTCAAGCACAAAGTTGAAAAAGCTTTTTTTGTCCCAAAGCTGTGCAATCACTGCAAAAAACCAAACTGCGTTCAGGTGTGTCCTGTTGTAGCAACGTATGTGTCAAAGGAGGGTGTTGTGCTGGTGGATGATAAGCACTGTGTGGGTTGCAGTTACTGTGTTCAGGCCTGCCCCTATGGTGCCCGCTTTATAAATCCCGAAACCAGAACAGCAGACAAGTGCACCTGGTGCTATCACAGAATTAAAAAGGGTTACAAACCTGCCTGCGTTCTTGTCTGTCCGACCGGGGCCCGTCAGTTTGGCAGGATAGACGACCCTGAAAGCCCTGTACATAAAACAGTAAAGGAAAAGATGTTGCAGATTCTAAAGCCTGAGACAGGCAACGAGCCCATGACAATGTATCTGGGTCTGGACAAGGAGGTGCGATAATGCATGAAATAGTTACCAGCGGCTTTTTATTCCCGAATGAAATAGAGGTACACTGGAGCATTATGATAGTGATCTATCCCTATATAACGGGCCTTGTGGCTGGCGCATTTATTGTATCATCACTTTATCATGTGTTTGGGGTTAAAGAACTTAAACCAATAGCAAAGTTCTCTCTTGTCGGGGCATTCTGCTTTCTGAACTTTGCCTGCACACCTCTTCTCTTCCATCTTGGCCATCCTGAAAGGGCTTTTAACATCATGTTTACCCCCAAGTTTACTTCAGCCATGTCAGGGTTTGGTTACATATATTCCTTCTATCTGGTTCTTGTTCTTCTTGAAATATGGTTTGTTTTCAGGCCTCAAATAGTCAGCATGGCATTGGAAAGCACTGGTCTTAAAAAGCTTTTTTACTGGTTTCTTGCATTAGGCAACTATGACCTGTCTGAAAAAACCCTGGCGATTGACCGTAAGCTAATCTTATTCCTTGCTGCCATAGGGATACCATCAGCATGCCTGTTGCATGGTTATGTCGGGTTCCTTTTCGGATCCCTCAAGTCAAATCCATGGTGGTCAACGCCCCTGATGCCGGTAATTTTCCTTATGTCAGCCATTGTGTCAGGAATTGCGGTTCTGATTATCTGCTACTGGATTGTGATGAAAGCAAAAGGGATGAAGCCTGACAACAACTGTCTTAAATGTCTCTATAAATATCTATGGGGGTTTTTTATAGTTGATCTGACACTTGAAATGCTTGAAATCCTGACTATGTACTATGAAGCACATGAGGAATGGCATATTATTTCACGGATGCTGACTGAAAGACTGGGATTCAGCTACATAATACTTCAAATGTCTATCTGTTCCGTAATTCCCATGATTCTACTGGGCATTGTGTCGCTTACAAACATGAAAGATTCAACAAGAAACACTCTTGGCATTTTTTCATCAGCATTAATCCTCATTCAGGTTCTTGCCATGCGCTGGAACGTAGTAATAGGCGGCCAGCTTTTCTCCAAAAGCCTGAGAGGACTTACAACTTACAACCTCCCCTTCTTTGGACGTGAGGGACTTGCCATGGCCGTTGTTCTTGTTGCCCTGCCTTTTATAACCATGTATGTATTCAACCTGATACTTCCTGTGTGGCAGAAAGAAGTTCCAAAGGCAGAGGGGTAGTTTTATACGCCTGTTCATCTGATTAAATAACAGCCTCTGTTTGCTGCTTTATTAATCTTTGATACTGATTAACTGATAAAGTATAGCTGAGGAGATGAATAAAATATGTTTGCTTTAATAGATCCTTTGCTGATTGTAATTGCTTTAATTATCTGCATAACCGGTCTTGTAAGAAGAGCAAGGCTATGGAAGATCGGACAGAAAGCTGAGCATATTGAAAATATCGGCCTCAGGATAAAAGATTTTTTAATATACGGCATTGGCCAGGCAAAAATTCTAAAAGAATTGTACCCCGGGCTGATGCATTTTTTCATATTCTTCGCCTGCCTGATTCCCCTTCTTGTTATTTTTGCCTCCCAGGCAACACTGCACCTGCCTGTTGTGTTTGCCAATTATTTTTCTGTATTTCTTGATCTTCTTGGAGCAGCAGGTTTGATAGCTGTGTTGCTGGCAGCATTTCGAAGATACATACAGAAACCTGAGCGTCTTGACGATACCGGAAAGGATGATGCTATTGCCCTTGTCTGGCTTTTTGTAATAATTTCTTTAGGCTTCTGCATAGAGGGGCTGCGCATAAGTATAACTGGCGCAGATGCCCGGTGGGCACCTGTAGGAGCAGTTTTTTCATATGCCTTTTTGCCGTTTGGCACGCAGTTACAACTGTTTCTGCACAGTTTTTTCTGGAGGATTCATTTTTTTCTCGTTCTTGCACTAATTGCATGCATTACATACACCAAATTTCTCCATATATTTACCTCTGCGCTTAACATTTTTCTCAGAAAATACGGTTCCCCGGGACAGCTCAGGGGAATTGATTTTGGAACAGCAGAAACTTACGGGGTGTCAAACATCGAAGAGTTCACAACCACCCAGCTTTTCAACCTTGATGCCTGCACACGATGCGGTCGGTGCCAGGACAACTGCCCTGCACATTTAAGCGATAAACCTCTGTCCCCCAAAAAACTGCTCCAGGACATGAAAAAACATATGGAGGAAAAAACAGCTGATAGATCTAAGGATAAAGATAAAAGCCTTATTGGCGACATTGTAAGCCATGAAACCCTCTGGTCATGCACAATGTGTCTCAGTTGCCATTCACAGTGTCCTGTTTTTGATACCACAGTTGATAAAACAATTGAGTTGCGTCGTTACCTTGTTATGACTGAGCCGAACTTTCCAGGTGAGGTTCAGGCTGTTTTCAAAAACATGGAGAACAACAGCAATCCCTGGGGTGTGGGGGCACATACCAGGGGAGACTGGACAAAAGAGTTGGGGGTTAAAACTGCTTCTGAAGCTGATTCTTTTGATATTCTTTTTTATCCTGGCTGTGCAGGAGCTTTTGACGATCGGTATAAAAAAGTTTCAATTGCCTTAACGCAAATTCTCCGGAAAGCAGGTGTAAATTTCGCTGTTCTTGGCGCAGAGGAAGGCTGCTGTGGTGATTCTGCAAGAAGGCTTGGGAACGAGTATCTGTATGAAACACTGGCGCAAACCAACATAGAAGTAATGAAAAACTACAATGTAAACAAAATACTGACCATTTGTCCTCACTGCTTTAACAGCCTTAAAAATGATTACCCCATGTACGGGAGTGAATTTGAAGTTTTGCACCACAGTGAATTTCTAATGAAACTTATCAGCAACGGCAGCATAAAACTGAAATCTTCAGAAAACATGAAAGTTGCATACCATGACTCATGCTTTTTGGGGCGCTACAATGATATTTATGATTATCCAAGAGATGTCCTTCAGTCAATCAGCGGGATAAACCTGGTTGAGATGGACAGAAACAGAGACAAAAGCTTTTGCTGCGGGGCAGGGGGTGGAAGGATGTGGATGGAGGAAGATATTGGCAAAAGAATTAATGAGATGAGAACAGACCAGGCTCTTGACAAGAACCCTGATGCAATTGCCACTGCCTGCCCGTACTGCCTGACCATGATAGATGATGGATTAAAGGTCAGGGAAAAAAGTGACTCTGTAAAAAGTTTAGACATAGCTGAATTTATTGTAAAAGCCATGGAGTAAATCATCATATGCATAAAATGATTATTACCACAATAAAAACGCTAATAATTATGATATTTCTTTTATCTTCTGTGCTTTTTTCAGACCACTCATCAGTGTTATCCCAGGAAATAGACGAATGTATTGAATGCCACACAGATATCCACCTTACCAGGGTTGATGATTCAGGAACACTCCACAGCCTGTATGTTGATAAAAAAGCATTTCTGGGTTCTGTTCATGCTGAAATGGAATACACATGTGTTGAATGTCATGAAGGGGTAAAAACAGACAGTCATCCTAAGGAAGGCATCCCAGATGTGAAGTGCGGTGGATGCCATGAAGAAGCTCTTAAAGAATATGAAAAAAGCAGGCACGGAATGCTGTTAAAAGCAGGCAACCCCAACGCACCTCAGTGCTATGACTGCCACAGCATGCATGATGTGCTGACAGCTGACAACCCGGCGTCTTCTGTACACCCTGACAATTTGTCCACCACCTGTGGAAAGTGCCACAAAGATGAAGCCCATGATTCACTTCTATCATTTATTGCAACCCGGGTTAAGGGACATGGAAAAGTTAATATGTCATGTGACTTCAGCACCAGGCGATGTACTGACTGCCACTTTGATGTTGGCAGGCATGGAAATGATGAACTGAAGCCAAAAAAATGTGTTAACTGCCATGGAGTACCGACTGATAGTTTTTTGTTTGGGAAAATTCACAAATCAGATATTTTTAAGAGCCCGTTTTTTATCGTTTTACTGATCTGTTGTTATCTTGCAGCAATTTCAGGTATTATTTTTTATTTTAAAACCCGAATATTGTAGTGGGCACCATAGGTGACCTTGCTGAAACAAGCGTTACAACAGGGATTTTTGCTCCACAGTCCCGATTTCAGCGGGACTGAAATATCCTGGAGTATGGGTGTGTTAATAAAGTCATTTCAATGGGGCTGTTCAAAAACATCCGGATGCAAGTTGAAAATCCCGCTTTCGTGGGCACATGAAATCATGCGGAATGAGGCGTACCTGTTCGTGCGTCGCTCGAAGATTCCGATAATACATTCGGGAAATAACGGATGATGAATGCAATCCCGACATAATCGGGACAGATGAGGGTTTTTTCAACAGTCCCGGTATAACCACAAACTGTTATGGAGGATTTATGAACGAAGTATTACAGGACATGCTTGACAGGGCTAAAAAAGCATATGAAGCCGTAGAACACTGGCCACAGGAAAAAGTAGATGAAATGGTACTTGCAGCTGCCTGGGAAGCAATCAAGCCGGAAAACGCAAAAGAATGTGCGGAACTTGCAGTAAAAGAGACAAAAATGGGTATCTATGAAAACAAGTATGCCAAACACCGAAACAAGGTTCTTGGAGCCCTGCGTGACATGGAAGGCGCCCAGACAACGGGGATTGTGGAAGAAAACAGGGAAAAGGGCATTTTCAAGGTAATTAAACCCATGGGCGTTATTTTCGCACCCACTCCATGCACTAACCCTACTGCTACACCGGTGATAAAAGGCATCAGTTCACTGAAAACACGCAATGCCATCATTTTTGCACCACACATGATAGCAAGGCGCTGCGGAGGAAAAGCCGTAGAATTCATGCGCAAGGGCCTTGAAAAAGTCGGGGCTCCTGTTGACCTGATACAGTGCATGGAAAAACCGTTTATTGAAGACATTCAGACAATGATGTCCGCTTCTGACATGGTAATATCCACAGGCGGCACCCAGTCCGTAATAGCAGCATACTCAAGCGGGAAACCAGCATTAGGCGTAGGAGCCGGCAACTCTGTCATGATAGTTGATGAAACTGCTGATGTTGCTGATGCAGCTGAAAAAATATTCATGAGCAAAACTTTTGATAACGCCACATCCTGCTCAGCTGAAAACAATGCAGTAATACAGGAGTCTGTGTGGGATCAAACCCTTGAGGGCCTCAAGTCACACAATGGCTATCTTTGCAGTGCCGAGGAGAAATCAAAGCTTAAAGAAGCCCTGTGGCCTGATGGTGAACATATAAACGGAAAGGCTGTTGCACGTTCTGCTGAAAGGATCGCAAACAAAATTGCCGGGCTGAATGTACCGGAAGGAACACGCTTTCTCATGGTGCTTGGTGAAGACCCGGTTGAAAACGACAAATTTGCTGATGAAAAGCTGTCACCTGTTCTCACCCTCTGGAAATACAATGAGTTCACCGATGCTCTTGATTATCTCAAACGGATTCATGCAGTACGCGGAAAAGGACACTGCTGCGGGATACATACAAAAAATGAGGAACGGATAAAGGAATTGGCCGAAGAAGCACGTGTCAGCAGGCTTATGGTAAACCAGCCCCAGTGCCTTGCAAACAGCGGTTCATTCACTAACGGCATGCCTTTTACCATGACACTTGCCTGCGGAACCTGGGGCAGAAACAGTACAACCGACAATATAACCTGGAGAAACATGGTCAATTATACCTGGGTTTCAAAGCCCATTCCGGAGAACATTCCTGAAGAAGACAAACTGTTCAGGACATATTGGGACAAATACGGGAAGTAAACTTGATGACAAAGTAAAAAGTCCAACTTCGGCGTTGTGCTGCATCCTTCGTCATTGCAACGTACAGTAAGTACGATTCATTCCTCAGGATTTGCACGCCTTGAATTTGAAGCTTTTTACTTTGCCATCGAATTTTGACTTTTTCCTGATTATCAAACTTTACAGAAAGGACGATGCAAATGGAAAAACAGGAACTGTCTGAAAAACTCGCTGGTTTTTTAAGAAGAGCATTGGCAAATAAAGATGCTGAAATAAAACCTGATGTTGATTTCAAGGATCTTGGATTAAATTCTTCAGGCAGACTTGAATTTTTTACAATGATTGAAGATGAGTGGGATTTAATGTTCGATGAAGATGATCAGGATGAAGTAAACACCTTAAATGAAGCTGTTGAACTGGTTATGAAGATGATGGATGAGTAAAAATCCGGGCCCAGCGATACTGAGTCACAATAGAATTTTGGTAGCCGCAAACTTTAGTTTGCGCCGTTTGGCCCATGCAATTCTTGCCATTGCCTAAACATATACATTAGCCACAGCCCATGTCAATCCTTTCATCAAGAATGGCCTGGGATAATGCCAACCCCTTTGTCGTCAATTTAAGCCCCGGACGTTTCCATGAAGGTGTTTCAGATAAATCGTTAGATAGAGGCGTTACTTCAGCAACCGGATGCCCATGCCTCAAGATGCGAACTATTTCTCCATTTTCAACATCATCAAGTAATGTAGATGCGTGCCTGCGGAATTCAGTGAATGTGACTGTTTTCATTGGGGTGCTCCTTAATAATTAATCTGTACAGTAGTGTACACAAAAATGCACAGCAGTCAAATGATTTATTTTATAGCAATTTCCTGGTTTTTAGCCCAATCAGTCCAACAACTCACTGATAAACCTTTTATTTTTTCTTGACCGGAACGTTCCGCGCAAGCCCCGTCCAGAATGCTTTCGGGATAGGCGGGGAGCTTCACATTTCTCAGTCCATAGGATAAAATATTTTAGCCCATACAGAAAGGGGTTCGCTATGAAGAAGTTATTTACTCTTTCATGTCTCATCCTGCCCTTAATAACCATATCTGCCTTTGCAGGGCATGTTCCTGATACTGGGCAGACCAGGTGTTATAACAACACTATTGAAATTCCCTGCCCTCAGCCATGTGAGCCTTTCTATGGGCAGGATGCACAGTACATAATTAATCCTCATTCCTACAGTAAACCTGGTGATAATGATTAATATTATGGATCTTCTTATAATGAAAAACCAGTATAGCAGGACAGGCTGTCCTGTGGCGCCATAAGAAGGTTGAATAAAGCGAACGGTACTATTCAGGACAAATAATTCGGGTTAATAGAAAACATTCTTCTCCGGCCATCCGGTAGAAAAAAATATTTTTCCCTCACCTGTAACAATCAATGCTTCCACACCTGGCAGCCTGTTAACAAGGTCAATACCTTCGTCAACACCTAAAACAAAAAGCGCTGTTGAAAGTGCATCACTTTCAACAGCGCTTTTGGCAATCACTGTTACAGACTGCATTTTTTCCACCGGCATACCAGTGCGCGGATCAATAATGTGTGTTCTTTTTTTTCCGTTTTTTTTATAAAATTTTTCATAATCTCCTGAAGTTGAAACAGCTTTGTCAGTCAGCAAAACAACTGTTAAAAAGCTCTGGGGCTTTCTCGGATGCCTGATGCCAATTCTCCACAATGTTGATTCAGGCCTTTTGCCAAGAGCAAGGATTGTTCCACCCGCTGATATCAAAGCATTTGCAATCCCATTTTTCTTCAAAACCTGCATGGCACGGTCAGCCACATACCCTTTTGAAAACGCTCCAACATCAATCCGCATCCCCCTCTTTTTCAGCCTTGCAGTTCCTGAATCATTTCTGCTTTTTCCGCTGTTGAGTTCCAGCGCATTATAATCAACGTAGAACTTTGCCTTTCTGACAGAGTCAATATCCGGTTCCGTAACCCCTAACCCAGCCTCCTCCTGTGCAAAACCCCATAATTCAAGCAGGGGACCTATGGTAATATCGAATGCACCTCTGGAAATATCACCAAATTTTTTTGCAAGTTGTAATGCCTGCATTGTATCAGAACTTATCAGGACAGGATTTAATCCAGCCTGCCTGTTTATCATTGAAACTTCGCTATCGCTGTTATAATTGTTTAGAAGAGCGTTTATCCTCTCCATCTCATTAAAAGCTGCATCTATAGCCTGTCCGGCATTTTCACCATAGGCCTTTATTTCAACAAACGTATGAAGCAGTGGTCCTGACTTTGTAATTAATTGCCTGTTGTCAGCAAAAGCGCGGGGGAGAAAAAGCTCTTGCAGGAGCACTATAAAAAACAGGCTGACAGATATTGTAAAACATCCTCCTCTTTTTATTAATTTAAATCCTGACATGTCGCTGTATATTTATGTTTGTTAACAAAATTGACGACTTCACGAAAATGTCCGCCTGCTGCGTTGCGCTGCATATTCAGTTGTTGCAGCATACGAACAAGCACGCCTCTGGAACATCCCGACAGAGGCGGGGATTCCTCAGGATTTGCACGCCCTGTATCTGGAGCTTTTTTCCTTGTCGCCTGTTTTTTGACTTTTTACCACTTCATCAAAATTGCATTGTGGAATTGTTGTTGAAGTAAAGAATATATGTTATATTTTTATCTTCTCATATTATGTAAAAAAAACAGATCGAATTCAAACATAAAAAAATCCATGACAAAAACATTTTTCATTGCTGACATTCATTTAAGCACTGATTACCCTGAAAAAAACATACTTTTCCAGTCATTCCTCGATATGGCAATGATTGAGAAGGGTGATATTTATATTCTTGGAGACCTGTTTGACTTCTGGACAAACAACAGGCGGCTATCAAGAAACTACTTTAAAATATTCAGCACACTTGAGAAAATAACCGCTTCCGGGTTTCGTGTTGGTTTTATCTTTGGCAACAGGGACTTTCTTCTCAAAAACAAAACGCTTTCATCTTTTGGAATTGATTTTTTAGGTGAAGAAGCAGAAATCACTTTAGATTCAAAAAGGGTCTTTCTCACACATGGACATACCTTATGTGCTTTGGATATAAAATTTAAAAAGTACAAGGAATCAGCATGGCCAGTGTTTATTCTTCTGGACAAAATCCTTCCCGGCTTTATAGAAAATTATATAGCAAGAAAATTTATTTTAAAAAGCAAAAGCGTAATTTGCTCACAGGATCAGTCTAAACTTCAGTTTTCAGCAGATATTATCAAGAGATATTTCAGCTCAGGAATTGACACTGTAATTTGCGGACATGCCCACAGAACTGAAAATCTGGTGTTTGGTAAAAATCGATTTTACGCACTGCCCTGCTGGGAAAATTCCAGGGGGTGGTATCTGCTGTATGACAGGGGAGACTTTGCATTGCATGAATTCATCTAACATAAATGGTTTAAAACTTTTCTTTTTTGAAAATCTTTCTTCCTGCAACTGCCTTTTTCACGGTATTTCGACAAGAGTTGGAGGGGTAAGTACATACCCCTTTAAAAGTTTAAATATAGGGCTTAACACTGATGACACATATGAAAATGTCATGTCAAACCACCTGGCACTCAGCAATGCCCTTGAATTCGATCTTAATTCCCTGGTCTCCTCCGTCCAGATACACAGCAGCAGGATAAAAACTGTTAATTCAATACCCGAAGAATCAAAAACAGGATCTGTTATAAAATATACTTTTGATGGATATGACGCTCTGATTACAGCCTGTCCAGACGTGACAATTGTTATAAGGGTGGCAGACTGTGTTCCTATTATATTGTTTGATCCTGTTACAACAGTTATGGCTGTTATACATGCCGGATGGAAGGGAACAGCAGAAGGAATTACTTCTAAAACAATTGACGTGCTGATTAACCAGTACAGCTGCCTTGCGGGCAACATTAAGGCAGGCATAGGGCCTTCAATCGGACCATGCTGCTTCAGAGTGCGGGAAAATGTTGCAGATCGTTTCCGCAGTCAGACATGCAAGTCAGAATCGTTAATAATAATAAAAAAGAGTGGTTTTTCTGTTAATCTGCAGGAAGCAAACAAAGTCCAGATGACTATGCGCGGAGTCAGGGCAGATAACATAGAAGTGTCACACATCTGCACATCATGCAATTCACACCTTTTTTTTTCTCACAGAAGAGAAAGTGGTAAAACCGGAAGGTTTGGACTTTTTGCCGGATTGAGAGCATAGCACGGGTTTTTCTGAGAAAGAGCTTTTCCTTGTCCTGAGCTGTACAACCGTATCCTTCTTCCACCGTGTCTCATCCTTCTCCGGATAGTCAATATTATAGTGGAGCCCCCTGCTCTCCCTTCTTTTTAAAGCACATGAAATAATAAGCCCTGCAACAGTTGCAATGTTCCTCAGTTCGATCAGGTCAGAATTAATAATAAAGTCCCAGTAATAATCTGTTATCTCCTTCTGCAGCAGCTGAATCCTCCGCCATGCCCTTGCCAGTCTTTTGTCAGACCTGACTATTCCAACATAGTTCCACATAAGTCTTCTTATCTCATCCCAGTTATGGGAAATAACAACAGATTCATCAATATCCATTGCGTTTCCCGGATCCCACGGAGATAAAGCCAGATCAGGAAAAGCCCTTTCATTAACCTGCCTGACCGACATTATTGCAGCTCTATGTGAAAAGACAAGGGCTTCAAGCAATGAGTTGCTTGCAAGCCTGTTGGCACCATGCAATCCTGTACAGGCTGCCTCACCTGCAACAAAAAGCCCGGTAATATTTGTCTCCCCGCAGGTGTTTGTCATGACACCACCGCAGATATAATGTGCTGCAGGCACTACAGGAACTGGATCAACAGCCATATCAAAATTATAAGAAAGGCATTTTTCATAAATGTTCGGGAACCTGCTTTTAATAAAAGCAGAACTTCTGTGACTCACATCCAGGTACACACATTCATCTCCGCTTTTCTTAAGCTCCGTGTCGATAGCCCTGGCTACAACGTCCCTTGGTGCAAGGTCTTTCAGGTGGTGATATTTGCCCATAAAAGGTGTGCCGTCTTTAAGCCTTAAAACAGCTCCTTCACCACGGACAGCTTCAGATATAAGGAAGTTTTTTGCATGCGGATGATACAGACACGTAGGGTGGAACTGAATGAACTCCATGTTGGCAATTCTTGCACCAGCACGATATGCAATGGCAATACCATCGCCTGTGGAAATATCAGGATTGCTTGTGTACAGATATGTCTTGCCCACACCCCCTGTTGCAAGAAGGGTCACTTTTGATATAAAAGTATGGACCTCTGCCTTATCTATATCCAGCACATAGGCACCACAGCACGCATTTTTTTTTATGTTTTTTATCCCAAGTTTTTTTTCTGTTATAAGATCAATGCTTATGTGATGTTCAAAAAGCCTTATATTAGGAGACTCATCCACTTTCTTGAGCAGAATTTTTTCAACCTCTTTCCCGGTAAGATCTCCGGCATGCAGAATCCGTCTTTTCGAATGCCCCCCCTCTTTCCCCAGGTCGAAAGTGCTGCCTCCTTTTTTTTTTGAGAACGATACTCCCCAGCTAATCAAGTCCCTGATTCTTTCAGGTCCTTCTGTTACCACCAGCCTTACAACATCAGGCTTGCACAAACCACAGCCTGCTGTTATAGTATCACTAATATGGAACTGCAGGTCATCATCAGGATCTACTACTGCTGCAATTCCACCCTGGGCATAGTTGGTATTTGACTCCTTTTTATCTTTTTTGGTTATAATGGCTACGCTGCCGTAGGGACTTACATTCAGGGCATATGTGAGTCCTGCAATTCCGGATCCGATGATCAAAAAGTCTGTTTTGATTTCCATTAGGCTACAATAATCGAAAGTTTATACTGTGGCAATTAGTTCAAACTGAAAAATGGTACTATTTTCAGAGAAAAAATACAACTTTTAATGTAACTACTCCAGGGTGATAGACTGAAGGCTGAAGACCTTTAGGCACAAATGATATACTTCAGCCTTCGACCTAAATACCTGTGTAGTTACCTTTTACCTGAATTGAGCGATTCTAAAAAAACATGATGCCACATACAGCAGCATAGTGTAATAGCATTGAACGGATTTAAGCATTACATTATACTTCACCTGGATGGTGAAGTATAATGCTTACCTCGGAAGCAGACATGGATGTCTGCTGAGAATGAGTGAAATGCTGTCACTATGCTGTCTTTATCTGAAAAATCGCTCAGCTTACCTTTTAATAAGTTAAGTGCATGATCATATTAGGCATTGAAACTTCCTGCGACGAAACAGCGGCAGCTGTTTTAAAAGACAGGAAAGAAATTATTTCAAATATCATCTCCTCTCAGGCACAACTCCATAACAAATATGGCGGCGTTGTTCCTGAGATCGCATCAAGAAAACACCAGGAAAACATCGTGCCTGTTGTAAGAGAATCCCTCAACCAGGCAGGAATCAGCCTGAATGATGTTGATGGAATCGCTGTAACTCAGGGGCCTGGCCTTGTCGGATCTCTACTTGTTGGAATTAATTTTGCCAAGGCTGTTTCCTTCGCCCGCAAAATACCCCTTACAGGCATCAATCATCTTGAAGGTCATCTGCTTGCTCCTCATCTTGAACATAATATCTCTTTTCCAAATATTACACTTGTTGTTTCAGGCGGTCATACTAATTTATATCTTGTAAAAAAAGTCGGCCAATATAAGCTTTTAGGGAGGACAAGAGATGATGCAGCTGGTGAGGCTTTTGATAAGGTCGCTAAACTTCTTGGCATTGGGTATCCAGGGGGTGTTGCAATTGATAAACTTTCAAAAAAGGGGAATCCTTCAGCAATTGCGTTTCCACGGCCAATGCTGCACGACAGGTCACTGGATTTCAGTTTCAGCGGATTAAAAACAGCTGTTCTGTACCATGTTAAAGAGATTGGTATAAATGGTTTGACAGACAGCGCTGTCACTGATATTGCTGCAAGCTTTCAGCAGGCAGTTGTAGACATCCTGATTGAAAAAACAGTTCTGGCTGCAGATGAACACCATGTACATGCCATCGCGATTACAGGCGGGGTTGCATGCAACTCGCTTCTTCGTATGAAAATGAATGAAAGAGCAGCCGATGAAGGTATTGCTCTGTTTTTTCCTTCACCTGTTTTCTGCACCGATAATGCTGCAATGATTGCTTTGGCAGGATCATACAGGCTGAATCCTGAAGAGAAGTTTCCTTTCTTCCTTAATGCCATTTCCAGATGGCCGATTTGACCTTAAAAAAAACAGATATGAAAACATGGAAAACATAAAACAGACCGCATACTTCTGGGATCAAAGGGAAAGCTACCGGCCCAGGCAGTTCTGGGATCTGCCCGTTATAGGCAAGTACCGCAACAGGCTTATTTCCGGTGATGAAAACCTTGGGTATCTGCAGTGGTTTTCTCAAAAGTATTTACAAACAGCCTTTAAATCCGGTATCAGCCTTGGCTGCGGGTCAGGGAGCCTGGAGCGCACTGCCATCAGCCTTGGAATTGCTGAAAAAATGACTGGTATTGATGTAGCTCCTGGCAGATTAAAAAAAGCAGCAGAGCTTTCCACTTTAATGCCCATAGAATACAGGCTTCAAAATTTAAACTCGATTACCCTTCCGGAAAACACCTATGATTTTTCAATTTGCAAAATGATTCTTCATCATGTGAAAAACCTTGAACTTCTGCTGTGTGAGTTGAAAAAATCGCTGATCCCTGGTGCCCTTATATATGTTGATGAATACGTAGGCCCAAGACAATTTCAGTTTTCAGAAAAAATTCTGCAAACAGGTGATAAGGTTCTGCAGGAGATACCCTTTGAGTTAAGACGGCTTCATTTTGACCCGACAAAAATCAAAACCAGAATTAACCGTATTGATCCTGAACTGATAAATCTTTCTGACCCTTCTGAAGCAATTCGATCTGATGAAATTGACAGTCTGTTAAAAAAACATTTTACACTTTTGGAAGAGCATGGAACCGGGGGTACATTGTTGTTTCGCTTACTTGATGGCATAGCCCACAATTTTGAAGCCGACAATAATCAGCACAACGAAATTCTGCAAGTTTTATGCAGATTTGAAAAAAACCTTACTGACAGCAAATTGCTGCCAGAAATATTTAAAATCTATGTTTTCAGAAATGACAAGTAGTTTCTTTCAGGTACAGACAAAAAACCCCTGTCTGGTTCATCAGGCAGGGGTTTGGTTTAAGGGCTTTTTCCTGAAAATACTATGCTAAAAGGTTTATAATGCTTCCCTTGCCTGTGGCAGCGGAAAGCACGTCTTTCTGAAAATCAAAGTCAGACTTACTCAAGCTGTTCTTACTCTGGTTCATAAAATCAAGAGTTTTGCTTATAACCTCAGACCCCGGTTTCTTCTGGTCCAGAGCCCTGGTCTGCATGATTACACTCATTTCACTGGATTGTATTTCCATAACTCTCCTCCGGAAATCAGGAAAAAGCACCTTTTAAACTATCGGCGTTTTTCGCAAAAATATGAAACAGTTAAATGCATCTGTTCGTAATTTTTGTGGTAAATAAATCTTTTTTTGAGCCACTGTGCCTGGATGTTATCTTTGAGAGGCCTTTGAGCTTTGACATTTATTTGTCATTTGGACTTTTTAATTTGACATTTCCTCTCTGCCTGTTTCTCCTTCAGGCAAAAGCATTACAATTGTTGCCCCCCAGCCTCCCGCATCCTCTGCTGCAAGCTTAAACGAATCAACTCCGGGTAAACGGGCCAGAATTGCATGGACAGTTCGGCGCAGCGCACCTGTTCCCTTACCGTGAATAATCCTTACCTGCAGGATCCCCTGATCCCTGCAGGCAGTAAGATAATCAGGTATCAGTTCCTTTATCTCGCATGGATTAAATGTATGCAGATCAAGCACACCGTCAATGGGGTACTCAATCAAATCATCAGTATCATTCATGTCATCAGGTTCAGATTTCTTCAAAAAAAGTCTTCTGTTAACTTACCCATAACCAGACTGCTTGAATTCTCAATTTTCCTTTTTCCTGACATCTGAATTTTCAGCAAGCTTTAGATATAATTCTTTTGCTGCGTCAGCCTTTTCAGGTTCAACCAGACCGTAGGATTCTAAAATTTTACCGGGGATTTCATTCGCCTTGAAAGGTTTTACAATATATCCCTGAATCCCGAGATTTACACAATCCATAACAGATTCTTTTCTGGAAATTGATGTGGACATTATGATTGCAGTTTTTTTATCACCAAAATTTAACCGTATTTCTTTCAATACCATATAGCCACTCATTTCAGGAATCATAATATCAAGAATAATAATGTCAGGTTTCCACGATTCGTATGTTTTCAGCGCCTCTTTTCCATTTGTAACAGTCTGTTTTTCAAAAACTTCGTCAAAAAGAAATTTATTATAAAGCTCTACAGTCACTTTGTTATCTTCAACAATTAAAACTTTTGATTTGTCCATGCTCACCTCACCCATTAGTAAAAACTGTACTCTCAATACCAGACTGTACCATAATAGAAACTTGGTAGCCGCAAACTTCAGTTTGCGCTTTTTGGCCCATGCAATCTCAATATGTTACACCCCGTAAGCGGGACAGATAGCCTTCTCATTCACAATTGCAATACAGTCTGTACTACTCAGCGCTAATTCTACAATATTCTTAATTCTGATTTCAATAATTATGTTTCTGGTTGAACAAGTTCTGTATTTAGTGGCTGAACGAAAAGTCCTGATTCCGGGTTGTCATTGCGAGGAGTGAGGAACGAACGACGAAGCAATCCCTTTGTTTCCAGGAGATTGCTTCGGTCGTGCCTCCCTCGCAATGACAGGAAAAGTGTGATTAATGAACTTTCCGTTCAGCCACTATTTAGCATCGCAAAATAAATAAAGACTTTTAAAAAAAATTATTATAGAATTTTTAC
Organism: Deltaproteobacteria bacterium; assembly: GCA_024276465.1. Classification (GTDB taxonomy): domain Bacteria; phylum Desulfobacterota; class WTBG01; order CAIYCZ01; family CAIRTM01; genus JAJRXD01. The sequence goes on along the minus strand of JAJRXD010000167.1, from coordinate 16,761 downwards.
TTCTGAAACAGGTAACTGCTGACAACAGCCTTCATGAACTTCAATGTTTTATTTTAAATAAGAGGAATATTTTTATGAGAAAAAGTGATCTGGCTTTTATTGCCATAGGTATTTTAATAGTTTTGTTTTTCTGGTTTGCTCCTCCTGAAACAACCGTCCATGTACCTGCTGACGATAACCACAATGAGTTCAGAGATATCGAACATGCTGAAGGGAAAAAGGCAGCTGAAAAATTCTGCAGGGATTGTCACAACCCGGATGACATGCCTTTGTCCGAGGAACACCCACCCAAGTACCGCTGTCTGTTCTGTCATAAGTTTGACAAACAGCAGTAAATGCAACTGATGGTCTTCCAGTTATTAATAACTGTACACTTTCATCCCGGATGCTTCAACCTGCATGCAGGATTTTAGTAAAAAAGCATGATTGCTGACAAAAACAAGACAAAAGAACAACTTGAAAATGAGATCTCTAAACTGCGGCTGTACATTGCAGGACTTGAGGCACGGGAAACAGATCGCAGACTGACAGTTGAGGCATTAGAGGAAAAAAAAGCAAAGCAGTATCTTGACCTTGCAGGAGTGATTTTCATAGCTCTTAATGAAAATCGAAGGGTTACTTTAGCCAACAGAAAGGCCTGTGAGGTTTTTGAATGCACTGAGAAGCAGATTGTTAACAAAAAATGGCCTGATATTCTTTTCAGCCTGCATGATAAACCAAACAAAGCTGCACATCCTAAAATTTCCTATAAAAAACTGATGGCGGGAGATATAGGCTCAGTCGGGTATTTTGAGGGCCGGTTTCTCGCTAAAAGCGGAAAAATTAAAATTATTGCCTGGCACAATGCATTTATAAGAAACAAAAATAACCGGATCACAGAGATTATCTGCTCAGGAGAAGATATTACCGACCGGAAAAGAGCCGAAGAGTCTCTGCGTGAGAGTGAAGATCGTTACCGGTCCCTTGTTCAAACAGCAAACGATGCAATAATGACATTTGACAGCAGAGGAAATGTTAAATCCTGGAACCGTCGAGCTGAAGAAATTTTCGGATATCCTGTCAATGAGGTTCTGAACAAGTCATTTTTACTAATAGTCCCACAGCGATTCCATAAAGCACAGATGCAAATATTCAGGCAGGCAATTTCAGCCGGACATCTGTTTTTTGAAGGAAGAGTGCTTCAGGGTGTCGGGGCCAGAAAAGACAACAGTGAGTTTCCATCTGAATTCTCGGTTTCTCTGTTAAAGTCAGGAGCTGAATACATTTTTATGGCAATAATGCGTGATGTAACTGAACGTAAACAGGCTGAGGAGGCATTATTAAAAAGCAAAAAAGAGATGGAGGTTCAAACCCATAATCTTGAGGAGGTAAATACAGCCCTGCGAGTTCTCCTGAATAAAAGAGATGAGGATAAAACAGAGATAGAGGAGAAAGTTTTATTCAATGTTGAGAAACTTGTTTTACCCTATGTTAAAAAATTGAATACCAGTGAACTGAATCATGAACAGAAACGCTGCCTGAACAACATTGAATCAAATCTTAAAGATATAATTTCTCCATTTCCACACAGATTAGGTTCCAGTTTTTTAAACCTTACGCCTTCAGAAATCAAAGTAGCAAATCTTGTTAAGGATGGTAAAAGAAGTAAAGAAATTGCAGAATTAATGAATTTATCATCTAAAACAATCGAATTTCACAGAAACAATATCAGAAAAAAATTTGGAATAAAAAACAAAAGCGCCAACCTGAGATCTTACCTTTTATCTATTAAATAACACCTGCTTTATCCTAGTAATATACCAATATTAATCCAGTCTTGCCTTTTTACAACTTCACATAGTAATTTTATTACATAGTATAGTATAATGTTAGTTTAGAACTTTTGCAGTTGAATCAAAACAATATAATCTCAGGGAGGGCAGCATGAAGGAAAAAAAACATTCTAAAGAAAACAGTATCAAGCGGCGTTCTTTTTTAAAGCTAACCGGGGCTTCACTGGGGCTGGGAATCTCTTTCCCTTATTTTGCCAAATGGGGGAACGTAAATGCCGGTGAACCTAAGATTTCCGGATCTTCAACACAATGGCAAACCGACCCGGAAGGCAATCTGTACTTTGTTCCAAAAAATATCAAGACAGACAAAGCAAATGATAAGGGAATAGTTACTGCCAGGGTGGACGGCATGTGGAAAAAATATAAACTGGCAGAGTATGACAGTGAATTCCATGAATGGTGGATATCTGAAAAGCTCTGGTACTATGATCAGCTCATTGCTTATTTTAACAATGAAATTGATGAAACCGGCATACCAAACGGTGGACATCACCATCCCATACTGGGAACTTATGGTAGAAAATTCGGAAGAAGGGGTGACAGTGATTTTCATCTCAATACTGCGGTTAAGGGCTTCACCATTGTACCAAAGGCGGAAAGTATTGATATTATAAATACTGAAGTGGACAACATCTATGCTGCTTCAGAGGCTGGCAAAGCGAACCTGCCTGTAGACCTGTTTAAGCTCAGGAAAGACCTTTACCAGGACAGAAGCCTGTGGGACAAGACCCGAATGGGAACCCTTGAACTTTACTCTGGCCGCCCGATCAATGCAGAAGATACAGCCGGTGGTTACGGCTTCGATGAAACCAAAACTTTCCAGAATATCATGGCCAACCCCATGTCGACACTTACATACATGGGATTCTGGAGCACTGAGGGAGGCCAGAATTTTCTGGAAGGGATTGAGGGACTTATACCGGAATGGACATTTAAGGGGTTCTGCTGGCTTATTGCCCATCACAACCCCGCTAACAGTGAATATGAGCAGAAAATCTCCACTTACATCAATGACGCACACTGCAGGTACCATGGTGGAAACTGCGATATTGCAACAAATATCTTCCTTGTGGTTGAGGAGTTCAACACCACCCCAAGCTATGATCCCTATGGCAGGGGCAAACGTGTGGTACCGCCTTATAACTACGGAACCACTGCATCAAATATGGCAAATGTAAAGCTGAACAGAAACAGGAAAAAACTTTCCAAAGAGGAAAAAATCGAGGTAATTAAAAAATTAAAGCTGCCTGTTTAATACTGCTGAAATCAAAAAGCAGGAGGCACAATTCAAAGCAATCCCCGACCTGGTCGGGGATTGCAGAATGCTGCAGCTAAGCTGGTAAAGCTTACAGCAAAGTGGCCGGGCTGTTTTGAATTGTAGGAAAACAAGATTGTCATTTCGAGGAACTCACGACGAAAAATCTCATCTTCTTTAATTAGAGGCTGAACGAAAACCCTGTTTTTGTTAGCGCGGCGTATGCAGGAGCCGGCTTTAGCCGCGAAAAACAGACCTGTTGCTGCGTAATATCGCGCCTGAAGGCGCTCCTACAGAAAATTATTGATCAGATTTTAACCTGAATCAGGACTTTTCGTTCAGCCACTGTTAGAACCAGTAAAAAATTTTTCCACTGACTAATGTCAGAACTCGAAATGACAGGTTCTGTTTTCCCTGTCAGAAATGCAGCGTCGTTTCTAAAAGGATGCCCGGATTTCAGGGGTATAAATCAGCTTTTCCCGAAATCCTCAACATTGTTGCTGTGAGTATTATCGTAACAGGGGAACTAACAATGGAGAATAATACCAAAGGTATCAAAAGAAGGTCTTTCCTGAAATGGGGCGGGGCATCACTTTTGTCTGGTACCATCCTTTCCAGCTTAAAGACTGCACTTAGCAGAGAACCGAATTCAAAAAAGGACTACTGGATAACAGGGCCCGATGGAGAGCAGTATTTTGTTCACAGCACAGTAAAAGCTGATAAAATTAATGACGCTACCCTTAAGGCAAGGGTTGACCACTGGTGGCACACTTACAGGCTGGCAGAACTTGATGATAATTTTTTTGACTGGTACATAAAAGATAAACTGGACATGTATTCTATTATGGCTGGAGAAGCTGACCATCCCATGGCAAATGGCGGGCACCATCACCCAACAGTGGCAACATGTGGAAACAGGAAAGGAAGAGGAGACAGTTCGTTTTCACTTAACACTGCAATAAAGGGAATGGCCCTTCTTCCCAGGGATGAATACATGAAGGAACTTATCACGGCAATGGAGAGCTTTAAGGAAAGGGCTGATGCCAGGGACCCGGACCTTGCCGAAGATCTCAGGTCATGGAGAATAGAAATTTACAATGAAAAATCACTGTGGGACAGAACAGCTCTGGGGTCCCTGGAACTGTTCACTGGTTTTGAAGCTTTTGGCTTTAAGGAAACCCATACTTTCCAGAACATGATGGAAAATCCTGTTGCAACAGTGCTGTTTCTTGACATATGGCAGACAGCTTCAGCTCCGTGCTGGGAGATCAGAACAATCCCCTTCCTTGTCCATTACAATGACCCCTCCCCTGTTAAAAAATTTGAGGACTGGAGATACTATCTGGCACTGTCACATGCTGCGTATCATGGTGGTTCAACCAGTTTCATCGGATGTATTTACAATGTGGTTGAGGAGTTTAATAATGCTGTAACAGCGAATGGTTTTGGGCAGCGTGCTGTGCCCCCATTCACATATACTGTAGCTTCTATTAAAAAGAAACTGGGGCTTATATCATGATTAGTTTAATGTGGTTATCACCTGGAACCAGACAGAAAGGGAAAGCATTATGAAATGGGAAAAAGACGCTGAGAAGATCCATGAAATGCTGCCGATACCACCCATGATGAGCCCTTATGCCCGCCTGCAGTCTGAAAAAACTGCAAGGCATAAAGGCCTTGATCATGTCACTGCAGAAGTGTTGAAAGAGACTGAAAAAATGTATGCGGATTTTATGGGCAGGGAAAAATATGAACAGTTTAAAGCCTTTCTTAACGGAACAGGGCCAGCTCCCGAGCTTGAAGATGAACTTTTTTTCGATGATGAGAGCGCTCTGTTTTTTATTGATACCTGTTTTACTAAATACGGCGAAAACAGTGAACTGGTGCGAGAAGCGCTCAAGGATATGATGCGGTCAATAAAATCTGTTATGGAAAAAGAGAAACTCACTGAAATTATGGCTGACCTTGCTGTGGTCGCACTGCATGGGGCCAGCCGATTTACTGTTGGAATGACAGGTTGTCCAAACTGCTGTGTCAGTCCATACATGAAGGATTTCGGCATTATAATGCAGCACAGGGTTGACATTACTGATGAAGAGTGCACACAGTGTGGGAACTGTCTGAAAATGTGCATTGACAAGTCCATTCACCTCACAGATGACGGACCTGTCATTAACAGAAAAACATGCGTTCAATGCGAACTGTGTGCCAGAGACTGCCCTGCAGGCAAGCTGACTGTAAATGAAAGGGGCTTCCGTGTAATTGCCGGGGGAGCAGGAGGACGCGATCCTTGCCTCGCAAAGACTATCGAAGACTTTACTTCCAGGGACAGAGTCCTTACAATACTTAAAAACGCCATTGCAAAATTGAGGAATGCCAGGCCAGGGGAATCATTAAGAACTATTATTGACACTGAAGGCCCTGATGCAATACGGTAACTTAAGTGCAGAAAAGCTGCTTTAAAAAAATGATCTGTCTTTCATCCATATTAAAAAGAGAGAAAACTGATGGGAACAACAACCATTAACACATTCTGCGGAGTCTGCGAGCATTCCTGCGGTATGCAGGTAACAGCACAGGACAATGATATTGTTGAAATCCGGGGGTTAAAGGAGCATCCGTACAGCAAGGGTTTTTTATGCCCCAAGGGTATGGCTGCAAAAAATATCTATAACGCACCGGACCGGCTCAGGCATCCTTTAAAAAAAGAGGGCGGATCATGGAAAGAAATTTCATGGGATGAAGCTCTTAAAATATGCTCAGAGGGGCTTCAGGACATTAAGGACCGTTACGGACCTGAGGGACTTTTCATTTACCATGGCCAGACATACGTAAAAAACCGCCTCGCGTTCTTCATGATGAAAAGGTTTTTCAACCTTTACGAAGCTGTTAATCTTTCTTCTGCAGGAAGTGAGTGCTTTCTTGCCCTCATGCTTGCAAACTTTGCGACATTCGGCAACATACCCCTGCCTGATTATGAAAACAGCAACTGTATTGTTTTATGGGGCTCAAATCCTCTGGCAAGCGGTGGCCTTGGGAAAAGCTATCCTCAGATGACCGGTTTGCTTAAAAAAAGAAAAGAAAATGGAGCAAAATTTATCACTGTTGATCCTCGCAGAACTGAAGCAGCTGAACTGTCAGATATTTTCATACAGCCCAGACCAGGAACTGACGGTGCACTTGCGCTTGGATTTATAAGGGCCATCCTTGAGGAAAACCTTGAAGACAAAACTTATATAGAAAAATATACATCAGGGTTTGAAGATTTTAAAAGCTTTATTAAGGATTATCCACTTAAAAAAATAGAGCAGATAACCGGGGTACCCCGCAATACAATCAATGAAACTGCAAGGTTGCTTGCCACAACAAAACCTGCATGCTTTAAAATCGGCACGGGTGTTGAGCACCACATAAACGGGGTTCAGAACATCCGGGCTATCAACATACTCATGTCAATTACAGGTAACATTGACGTTAGGGGAGGCAATGTTTTTCTGAACCAGACACCCCTGACACCTCCGGATGTAATTGATCTTTCCATGGACAAGGCCCTTGGGGCAGAGGAACATCCAATGTTTGTGGGGATGATTAAGCAGGCACATGCAGTTGCTGCAATTGACAGGATATTATCCGACACCCCTTATCCAGTACGTGGCATGGTTTCAGTTGGCGGATCACCTTTAAGTATTCTGGCCAACAGCGGAAAAGTTGAAAAACTGATGGATAAGATGGAGTTTACTGTTGTAATTGATCAGTTCATGACATCCACTGCAAAAAAGGCTGACCTTGTACTGCCTGCGGCAATGTTTCTTGAAAGGGATGAGGTTACCACAAACCCCCTTATCCTTCAGAATAAAGTCTTTGAGCCTCAGGGCCCATGGCCTGACACAAAAATATGGATGGAACTTGCAAAGGTTATGGGATACGGAGAACACTTTCCCTGGAATGATGCCAGTGAGGCAATAGAATTCCTGATCTCACCCTCAGGGCACACTGTACAGGAATTAAAACAGTTACCCGGTGGAATCCTTGATCCGCGTGAACCTGGCAGCATTCTGCGTGATGGATTCTATACCTACTCCGAAAAAATTGAACTCCATTCCAAATCAATGGAATCAAATGGATACGACCCCTTCCCATCGTATGTTGAACCATCTGAAAGCCCTGTGAGCGATCCTGAAACTGCAAAAGCGTATCCCCTTATACTTATTACAGGCGGCAGGTATCCTGTGTTTGTCCATTCCCAGCAAAGAAACATCCCAAGCCTCAGAAAATTCTTTCCGGATCCTTTAATGCAGATCAATCCTGAAACAGCAGTTTCACTGGACATAAAGGACGGTGATTCAACAATAGTAAAGACAAAACGCGGATCAGTCAGAATTAAGGCATCATACTGTGAAGGCATACTTCCCGGGGTTGTCCATCTTGCCCACGGATGGGAAGAGGCAAACTGCAATCTTCTTACTGATGATCAGCAAAGAGACCCTGTTTCCGGATTTCCAGCTTTCAAGTCAATGCTCTGCAGTGTTAGTAAAGCATAAAAAAAATAATTTTTTACTTTTAATTTTCATAATTAAACAGAACAGGAGGTCATGGTGATAAAGATTAACACTGAAGTTTGTACGGTATGCGGCGGATGTATAGACATATGCCCGGCAACAGCCATTAGCATGATTAATGACAATGTAGTTATAGACAACGATTTATGTACTGAGTGTAAAATATGCGTGAAAATCTGTCCTGTTAATGCCCCTGCTGAAGAGGAATAGTTACGGGATTTTTTATTAATCAGAAAAAGGGAGAAATCAACATGTCAAAAAAATATGATCTGGTAGTCGTTGGCGCAGGCCCTGCAGGGCTTATGGCTGCAAAAGCTGCCGGAGAGAACGGTCTTGAAGTTGCGCTTCTTGAGAGAAAAACAGATATGACAAAAATTTCCAGGGTTGATGCTGGTGCACTTGGTATCAACGAATATCATTTTATGGAAATACTGAAATATAACACCCGTGACAAACGCTTCTGCTTTCCTGTTTGCGGTTTCACCATACCCTATGACGGCCCGTGGTCAAGTGTTTACGGGTTCCAGATACATTCTCCTGGAGGTAATCGAATCTGCATTGGAGACTGGGAAGAGGTGAAAAAAAAGGGTGATGAGGTTGCCCTTGGAATTTCGACAAGCAAGGATAAACTGATGGAATGCCTGCTGCTTGAAGCTGAGAAGTTCCATGTGGATGTTTTTCCCGGTACCAATGTTACTGATGTCAAAAAAAGCGGTGATACTGTGCAGGTAGTGGCCGGGGATAAAACCTTTGAAGCATGTTTTGTTATTGCTGCTGACGGGGTTAATTCAAGGATTGCCCGGGTCCTCGGGTTTAACAAAGAGAGAAAATTTCATGGGACATGGAGAAGCCTTTGCTGGGAAATGGAAGGTGAATTTCCCATTGACCCGGGAAGCTTTAATTTTCTACTGTCTGACAAAGCAACTTTTTCTCTTGTACCCACCTACAGGAAGGATCTGTTTCATCTAAGCACATTCTCCTACAACCCGGCCACCAATTTGAATGCTGTTCTTGAAAATTTTGTTAAGGAAGACAAAACCTACTCTTCATGGTTTGCCAGGGCCAGCCGGGTCGGAACTATTAATTGTATTGTCAGTGAACATTCACCCATTAAGGAACCATTTAAGGATAATGTTCTTTTAATAGGGGATGCCGCATGGTTTAAAGAAATCAGCAACATGGCATCCTTTTGTACAGGATGGAAGGCAGCCAATTCTGTCACCCAGGCACTTCTTGAAAAAAAATATAATAAAGATGGCCTTTCAGGTTATTTTAAGTGGTGGAATGAAAGCTTTTACGAACCCCATGGCAGCGTTGAATTTGCTTCTGCTGAGCTTCAAAAATTCCTGTCTGGTGAGGAAATTGACTATCTTGCTTCTATTGTTACAAAGCCAATAAAGGCAACAATGAATTTTTATACTCTCTTCAGCTCAATCGGCAGAACCTATGCTGAACTTCTTCCGAAAATCCAGGAAGAAAGGCCTGAAATAATGGATAAGCTGATTGAGATGAGGACTAAATCAGCGGATCTGGGTGAGCAGCAGAAAAAATGGGGATTCCCGAACAAGTAATGCTGGAAGCACAAAACACTGTATTTTTTCAGGAGAATAAAAATGAATAATATAAAACTTTCAGATGAAGCAAAAGATGTACTGGAAAAACTTATTTCAGTTTTTCCCCTTGCCAGCAGGGAGTCATGCAGGCAAAAAATCATGAAGGGGATAGATTACCAGCTCTTAAAACAGAGCTCCAGCGAGGCAACAAAAGACATTCTGCTGAAGGCACTTGAAGAGACACTGGCCAAATCATTTGAACCCGTAATTCTGAAGTTTAAATCTCCTGAAAAGCTTTCAGGGATAGTTGCTTCCCAGAAACAGGTAGATAAAGAAAACCCTGCAGTCAGGATAAAGCGCTGGGACATCCCGGCACTGAACCTTGACGTGCAGGTTAAGAATGTTTTTGCCCTCATGGCCAGCCCAAGAAAAAACGGCAATACTGACTGTATAATGGATGCGTTTTTGGAAGGCATAAGTGAATCCGGGTGCAACATTGAAAAAAAATATATTTCAGATCTTAAGATTTCACCCTGCATTGGGTGCATGGCGTGCGAGAAAAAGGAACTTGAAACATTCTGCGCCATCAAGGATGATATGACTGATCTGTACAGAAAATTCATCGAATATGACGCTTTTGTGATGGGCTTTCCTGTTTATACAGGAAGGGAGTGCAGCCAGGCATCTGCCTTTTTTGACAGGCTTAAAGCTCTGAGAACCAAAGGTCATTTTCAGAAGCTAAGCAGAAAAAGAAAGGGAGCGCTGGTAGTTACATGGGGATGGCCGTCAGAAGATTCATATGACCATGTTGTTGAAAATGCAATGTTCATTCTTAAACTTTTTGGAATGGATACTGCAGAGGTTGTTACAGGATCAGGATTCTGGGAAGCATATTATGAAAAAGGCACTGCCAGACTGGATAAAAATGGCATGGCCGATGCAAAAGAGGCTGGCAGGGCACTGGTCAAATAAACTTTACCATCTAATGTTGATGGCTTCGTAAAAAGTCCAACTTCGACGTTGCGCGGCATCCTTCGTCATTCCAACGTACAGTAAGTACGCCTCATTCCTCAGGATTTGCGCGCCTTGAATTTGAAGCTTTTTACTTTGCCATCGAATTTTCACTTTTTACGACTTTATCAATGTTTATTAACGTTGCTAATGCGCTTATGGTGAGATTTTCTCGTGAGGCAATGCGTATGCTTGATTGGTTGACGTCGTCACTCTGGCAATCTGCTTTTTTTTCCCTCATTACTTCAGCTCCGGAGTCGCAACAACGTATGGATCATCTTTCACCTTTTTTTCTCTTCAGAAGATCATCAAGACCGGCAAACGGCTTGAAGACCGAAGATGACGCTACAGGTTCGACATCGACCAGGGAGCCGTCATACCACTCTGCGTTGAAATCTCTTGCGTGCTCATCTTCGTGGCAATACATACACAGCAGCTCCCAGTTGCTCCCATCCGGCGGGTTGTTATCATGGTTATGATCTTTGTGGTGAACCGTAAGCTCCAGCAGCTTTTTGCCCTCAAACTCCCGGCTGCACCGTGCACACACATGAGGCAAAATGCTAAGCGCTCTATCCCGGTAACCTTTCTGCCGCTCCCTTCGCTCGCGGCGGATATCTTCATAGAACCGCTTCATCTTCTCGTCACTGTTCCGGGACTTTTTTGGCATGCTTAAAGTTTTCCTTTGTTTATGTGTTAAAGCTCTCACCACCAATTAACCGCAGACACTCACAGTGTGCAGACCGGGTTAAAGCACGAAAGCCAGGGGATTTTTAAGTTACTTGAAGTAATATAAAAAAACAGGAGCAAATTCAAGATTTAAATTCAAGGAGGGGCGGGGTCTGACAAAGCTAACCTGTCTAATCCCTTACAACGCCCTTTTTATCCCAAACAGCCTTATATGCCTTAAAATTGCCTCTTTTCCACACCTTTGTTAAGTTCCTTTTTTACAACCTGTTGGCTTGGTCAGACCCCAGCGCCCGCACAGTGGCTAAAATAATATTAATCTTTTTATAAAAAAAGACGAACTGATTTGTAATAAATTTCCTTTACCTTAAGGTGTTTTACAAAGGATTGTCATATAATAGCAGCTTATGCATTAGTTTTTTCAAACTAAAATGTAGTGATATGAATAGTGAAAAAATCAGAATAAATGTTATCGGTCCTGTCTTAACACTGTTGTTCCTGTTGCTTTTGGGGTATTCCTTCGTGTTTTATCAATATCAGATGAACAAACTTGAAAAAGAAGTAGAAAGGAAAATCAGCAGTTTACAGGGAATATTCAAAAGAGAACTTGCCAGGGATGCTGAATTGCTGTCAGGTCTTATTTACTTTTTTGAACGTGAAAGGGATTTAAAGGATTCCTATCTCAAAAAAGACAGGGAAAAACTCCTGCGCTCCAGCACTGAGTTTTTTGAGTATATGCAATCTAAATACATGGTTACTCAGTTCTGTTTTCATGGATTGGACAAAGTCAACTTTTTACGCGTTAATGACCCGTCCCATTATGGTGACGTTGTAGATCATCAGACCATTTATGATGCAGAAAAAAATGAGCGTGAGGTTTACGGAATTGAGCTTGGAAAATCTGGTACTATTCTCCTGAGGGTGGTTCATCCCTGGAAAATAAATGGTAAGATCAGAGGATATATTGAGCTGAGTGAGGAGATCGGACATATAACTTTAAAGTTAGCCATGGACAATGATTTTGGCCTGATTTTTCTAATTAACAAAAAATACCTTAATCGTACAAATTGGGAAAAGGGCTTAACATCATCAGGGCGCGTAGGTGACTGGAACAGGTACAAAAAATATGTTGTTATTGACAATACCATGGATTACAGCCTGTCGAAATTGCCCATAGAAGATCACATGGCTCGACTTAATAAAGGAGAAATATATTTTTTCCAGACAGACAGCGATGAATTTTTCAGCGGTCTTATTCCCCTGATTGATGCAAGCAAAAATCATATTGGTAATATTGTTGTCCTCTATGATGTTAAAGCCCAGAGAGCCTCGATCATTAAACTTTTGAAACATCTTTCACTGGGCATACTCGCATGCACTTCTGTAATTGTTATATTTTTCTGGGTTTTTTTAGGCCGCATTGAAAACAATCTCAAAAAGGGCCGTAAAAATCTAATTGCAGAGATAGAAGAACGTAAAAAAACTGAAGATAGACTTGAGAAAGAGATTCTCAGGGCTAACGATATGAAACTGCAGGCAGAGATGGCCAACCTGGCTAAGAGCGAGTTTCTGGCAAACATGAGTCATGAAATACGTACTCCCATGAACGGGATAATCGGCTTTACTGACATGCTTCTTGACACCAGCCTTAATGAAGATCAGACAGATTATGCAAAAACTGTAAAACGAAGCGGAGAGGCACTGCTTTCCCTGTTAAACGACATACTTGATTTTTCCAAGATAGAGGCAGGGCAAATGGATATTGAGGAGATCGATTTTGACCCGGAGCTTTTGGCATATGACGTCTGTGACCTGGTACGGCCCAGGGTTGGAGACAAGCCGGTTGAAATAATGTGCCATATTGATGACAACCTCCCCATGCAGTTAAAAGGTGACCCCACACGGTTAAGACAGGTCATTACTAACCTTATGGGAAATGCCTCTAAATTCACGGAATCAGGAGAAATTGAGCTGGGACTTGGCATTGAAGAGGAAAAGGGTGATTTCTTGAAGCTCCATGCAACAATCCGCGATACCGGTATAGGAATCCCTGAGGATAAAATATCTGTAATTTTTGAGTCATTCCAGCAGGCTGACGGTTCTACCACAAGAAAGTACGGTGGCACGGGTCTTGGCCTTTCAATTTGCAAAAGAATATCAAATCTAATGAATGGTGATGTGTGGGTGGAAAGTAAAGTCAATACGGGCAGTACATTCCATTTTACGGCATGGGTCAGGAAGTCCGAGGAAAAAGAAACCAGCAGGGTTTCCTCTGTTTCAATTTCAGGCAAAAAGGCCCTGATAGTCGATGACAACATTACTAATCTGGATATCTTAACGCACATTTTAGAGATGATAGGCATGAAAGTTGTATCTCTTTGTAACGGTGACAAGGCTCTGCAGACTCTGCAGGAAGCAGTTAAAACAGAGGCTCCTTTTGACATTTGCCTTTCTGATATTCAGATGCCGGGTATGAGCGGATATGATCTGGCAAAACAGATTCGCAGTTCCGGAGGCGATCTGTCAAAAATTCCCCTTGTTGCTGTATCTTCCCAGATGGATGCAAAGCAATGTGAGGAGGCAGGGTATGACGCTTTTCTGTCCAAACCAGTCAACAGAAAAAAATTACATCATATGATAGAGAGAATACTTGGAAAAGCTTCAACAAAAAGCATGCGGAAGAATAATGAAGCAAAAACAGCAATTATAACCAAGCATTCAGTCGCAGAGGAGAAGAAGAGGTCAGTGCGAATTCTTCTTGCAGAAGATAACCCTGTAAATCAGAAGCTTGCTGAAAAAATGTTGACAAAGGCTGGGTACCAGGTGGAAACAACCACAAACGGAAGAGAGGCTTTTGAAAAGTACACGGCATCACCAAAAGATTTTGACCTTATTTTAATGGATATACAGATGCCTGAGATGGATGGATTTGAAGCAACAGAAAAACTTCGGAATTTCGAACAGGCTGTGAATAGTAAACCCACAACCCGGATTCCCATTGTTGCCATGACCGCAAATGCCATGAAAGGAGACATGGAGAAATGCCTTGAAGGAGGGATGGACGATTATATCTCAAAACCCATTAAAAGGGAGATAGTATTTGAAAAAATTGACAAATGGGTCTTCAGCTAATGATGAAAATAAATTCACCCCTTTTTCATGCCTTTGTTAAGTTTGATGGTCCGGTAAAAAATCAAAACTTGACTTTGCCTGACCCCGACCAGCATGTACTACCAGTACTGATATACTATACAATCATCTAAAACAAGCGTTTTTACAGGCTTATACTGCTCAAGAATCTTTTTATAATTTCTAAACCTTGCCGTGTTTTGAAAAGGAATTGAATCTAAAGATATTTTATGTAAAACCACAAGTTTGATATTATTTTTTTTCAGGGCTTTCAGATTCAGGAAAATCTCTTCGGATGATGGAGGAGTAACCTTTGTATTATCATGCCCTATTTTTCTTGTTTTAGAATACAGCGGCAGGAAATCAAGGAATTTATAAGAGTTACAATCCGACCTTCTAAGACAGGCACAGATGATCTTCTTTTCATGGTATATCTGGTACAGCATGTATATGCGATCCAACCCATCTGCAACCGGCAGGTCAAGAACAGCATAATTTTGCCTGTCCCGGGCTATTTTTTCATAAAACAATTTCTGGTCATTACCCTGATAAAATCCAGGCATGTTTTTCTGGAGAACAGGGAATGTGTCGATCCCCTCAATTATTATTAGAGTTAAAAGAACAGGAAAAATAATTTTATTTATACCCCTGTTTTTTTTTGAGAGAAGAATTTTCGCCCCATGTCCTGCAAGGAGAGACAGGCAAAGGTAAACACCTGCAACAATCCGGAAAGGAACTCCGCAGATTTTAAAAAAGGAAAGATATTTGTAACAGAAAAAAGATGGCAGTTTAATGCCGGTTGAAAATCCGAACACTGTAAGGCATGGGCCCAGAGAAAACAGCAGCAAAATAATGCCCGAAAACCACAGCATGAAGGTCTTTTCATTATCTGCCCTCAGGAAAGCTGTTAATATCAAAAAAAGCCAGGCAAACCCCAGGAAATAGCTGAATGAGTAATCCCACTTTCCGAAATGTGTTTTTTTAAAAACCCCGCCATAAATGGAATCAAACTCTGTTGGTATGAAAAGACTTGCAAGATCAAGAGAATAGTCTTTTGCTTCCACCATATTTCTATAAAGGCTGGAGTTTTCAGAAAAATAATCTTTTACTGTCATTAATGATAGGGGTGCGGTTAGAATAAGAAAAAAGAGAGCAGACAGACAGAGCCTTTTAAACACTGCCATGGAAAACATGGCTTTTTTTTTCTGAATCATTTGTGACAGCAGAAAGCACCCCCCTGTCAGAACTGCAGTTAAAAAACTGGTAAAAGAGTTGTAAAAGATCAGAGCTAAAAACAAGCTTAAAGCTAAAACATTTTTAAAGCTTTTCTCTTCCAGGGTCTTCAACAGATAGAGGAGTGCAAATGGAATAAATTCCATTGAAAGAACATGTAATCGGGAAACATTGAAAAGCCTGATTCCACATAATGTAAAAAGTGTTCCGGACAGAAAAGCAGCCCATCGGTTTTTAAACAGATAGTTTGCTAAAAGACTGGTTCCCCACCCGCACAGAATGAAAGAGAGCAGGACAAAAATATTGTAAGACAGGAAGATACCGCTTTTCCCGTAAATCAGCTGCAGGGGTATGGACAACAATGAATAGACAGGGGTATGAGCCTGAAAAACCAGGCTTGCACCATTTGGATAAAATATATAATCACAGAACATGGGATTTACATTCAGGTCTATGATGGCTTTTTTAAACCACCAGAAATCCCAGAACTGAATCAGGATATCAAGATGCCCGGGGTCTTGAAATTCATAGTATTCATTGAGATTAAAAATCATTGGGAAGGTAAGAACAACAGCCAGCAGACAATATCCTGCCAGTGATGCTGTTTCTGCCGGAAAAGAGGCTTTAAGATTTACGGATTTGTAAATATTATTTATTTTGCTTTTCATGTTGTTCCCCCCTTTTCCCTGATTCTTTGTTGTTGTTAAAGCTGACAGCTAAATGCTGATAGCCTTTTATCTCTGACCCCGCCCAAACAGGAGAGAAATTTCCAAACTACATTAAAGCTGACTGCCTCTTACAGAAGCGTGTTAAAGCCACTATACTCTGATCCTGCCTTAAATTTATATCTCCTTTTTCTGATTGCTCAGATACAGGTTTATCAGATACTGATATTTTCCGGTATTCATATAAAAAATATATGCAAATCTCTCCCGATTGAAAATTGGACCTCTAATGATATTAATTATTTTGTCATAATAAAGATGCAGGTATGGATCCTCAATAAAGTTTTGCCAGCATTTAATGGATATTATATATCCGCGGGGAAGCTTACGGTTAAAATGACCAATCCAGAAAGACTCTTTTTTTTCAGCAGGCAAACGGGCAAGCAATGGGTCGCTTAACCCCAAGGGGTCAATTATATATTTAGCTGGCCCGGCATTAAAGCCTAAAAAGCCTATGGCAGGAAACACAACAACCATTTTCTTTCTCTTCCTCAAAGCCCTCCCCCACATATACCATTTCTGTTTTATCTTACCATTCAACATATGACTTAGAAAACCAGTGCCAGGATAATACCATCCCCTTGAATCAGAAATACCGCTGAACCCGTCAATAAACTTGTAGTCAAAACTGCTTTTCATTGGTGTAACAGGGTTCAATATTATTATCAGCATGGTTATTGTTGAAACAGCCAGAGCAGTCTTTTTGCATTTTATTAATTTTACCAGTAAAAAACAGGAGAAAAAAAACGGAACTGAAAAAAACCTTCCGGCAAAATGATC
>JAJRXD010000166.1 GCA_024276465.1 Deltaproteobacteria bacterium | reverse complement strand
CATAATATGTAAATGCTGAACTCATATTGCCTTGCTGCTCGTACACCTTGCCGAGCCAGTAGGCAGCCACGGAACTTTTGGGTTTGCTCCCGACTCTCTTAAGCGCAAGCTCCATGGCCCTGTCGAGATGAGATTGTTCTTTCTGAGAATTGTCAACTTGTCTATACGTAAGGGCTATTGAAAGGTTGGCGGATATGCTCGCCGGTCTTTCTTCAAGCTTTTCAAGATCAATGTCAAATGCCCTTTCAATATAGTCCTCTTCTTCTTCCGGGCTGTCTGTTTTCCCATAGCAGTACGCAAGATTCCTCTGGACGGATGGTCGATCTGGGTCTCTTTCATCAATAATGTTATACAGATATATTGCATTTTCCCACATTTCATACTTTTTGTACCGCCCGGCAAACTTTTCAATTCCATTAGAAAGCTTGTTTTCCATTTTTACTTTTAATCTGGGGGAGGAATAACCGGCATAGGTCGTGCCGGTTGACATGATCACAATCAGTACAAAAGTACTGCATATGGCAAAAGCAAGTCTGCCGGAAGCAGCCTTGTCCAAGGTGGTCCCGGTATCCGATAATGTCTTATTTGTACTTGAAATAAGGAGGTGAAGCATGAAAATCAGGAGGGCAAGTGGTATGAGGATTTCTGCCACCTCTGCTTCATTGAATTGAAGAATGCCCAGTTCGAGCACGGCGCTGAGGACGAAATATGGCCAGAGATAAAGAGGGGGGGAGGGCAGTCCCTTTGAGAGAGACCATTGAGCAAAACGCACATTGCCTTTTAAGGCAACAGGATAGATCAGTCCGTAAAGTGTCAATCCGGAGGCAAGTAAATATTCCATGAAGCTCTTTAGTTGAGTAGTGTAAGGGCCGGTAAGAAAATTGTGCAGGTTTGTCTCTCTCTGGAGATTGTGCTTCATGAAAATCTCGGGTGGTGTAATGTTAAATATGCGCTGTCCCCATGATATTTCTTCCATAAATGTGTAAAAGCTTGCAACTGCGAGTACAATAAAGAAAAACCGGAACCGCGATTTGAAAAACGCAAGCCTGAGGGCAATGATAAAGACCGCAACAAATAAAAAGAACTGTGTCCATTCCCCAACAAAATCCTCATAGGTGCCTATAATATATGCAACAGGAAATTTCATCGCCATGATAAGATAAGCAGAGACTATAATCATAAATAAAAGTGAGGAGACGATTATATGGAGTTTGTTTTTTGGCATCTTAAACTGAGTCATAGAGATATTCATGAGCGATGATTAAACATGTACTCTTATTATAGTAGGGATATGATATAATTTAGTAGTCTTGAGGTAGCAGTTAAGTAACGATTCAGTTACAGGTATCATTTGGACAGTGAAATGTAAAAATCAAAGACCAAAGATCAAAATTAAGGAGATTTATTTATATGATAAAAAACATTCCATAATTTTGATTTTTTATTTTTAATATTTGATCTTTTGTTGCCTGCTATTATTACCCGTAACTGAATAGTTATGCAGTTAAATGTCATGATATGAATGAATGGGTTGAATTTTTGTTTACCTATGATGAGATCGAGGCGGAGATCGTGAAGGACCTGCTGGAGGCGCAAGAT
>JAJRXD010000165.1 GCA_024276465.1 Deltaproteobacteria bacterium | reverse complement strand
TATGGGGAACAGTAAAGGACCACAATGGATATATTGTTACAGAAAGCACAGAGGGGAAGGGAACAACATTCAGGCTCTATTTTCCAGTAACCAGGAAAGAGATACAGGCAGCTGAAATGGCTGTTCCGGCAGAAGAATACTCTGGAAACGGCGAGAAAATACTGATTGTAGATGACGTGGAATCACAGCGCGAAATTGCTTCAAAAATATTAATTAAATTAAACTACAGTGTTGAAACTGTTTGCAGTGGTGAAGAAGCCGTTAAGCACATGAAAGATAACAGCGCAGATCTTCTGATCCTTGACATGATAATGGACCCTGGAATTGACGGGCTTGACACCTACAGGGGCATTATGGAAACGCATCCAGGACAGAAAGCCATAATCGCAAGCGGATTTTCTGAAACAGTTCGTGTAAAGGATGCTTACAAATTAGGTGTTGGAACATACATCAGGAAACCGTATACCATGGAGAAAATCGGGATGGCAGTAAAAGCTGTGCTGAAAAAGGAACCTTGAATTTTTTATCTGTCTGGTATTTATAAAGAGATGTTTTAAATTCATGGCAAGAGGTTGTTTATTACACAATCCTTCCTGTTGTAATCATTTTTCATTATAGACAGGTCAACGATATCAACCCTTCCATCATAATTAGTATCGGCAAGACATTGATCTTCTTGATTTGCATCACAATTGATTCTGTTATAATCGTTTCTCATGATTTCCAGATCAGACATGTTAACCTCCTCATCTTTATTAATATCAGCTTGACAGGAATTAATATTGGATAATGAGTATGTTAAATTAAATTTGTTTGCAACATGATTTCCCCAGGCATCTAAATAAAAACTGTCGTTTACAACATCAAGATATGGGGAATAAGTTTGCACAAATATCTTGTTCTGCGATGGGCTGAATCTCATTATTCTCAGATAGCCTGCGTATTTGTCACTCTCTCCAAGTGAGTGATAACATGCCCCAACCTGATGGACAGTATTTTTATAAACTCCCAGGCTGTTTAAATAACCTACAGAAGTATGTCCTGACAAAACCAGAAAAATATTTTTATGGTTTTTTACAAATTTCTGCCAGATGTCTTCACCATTATTCCCGGGCAATCCGAAAGGGGAACAGGTATCGCCTGAAGGGATTCTGGTGCTGCCAATCAGATAGGCGTGAGTAGTTATAATAACCCTTTTGTCAGGATTTTCAGCAACTAAATTATCAGCCCAGTCCAAAGCTTCATCTGTTGGACAGAATGCTAAATGTATTATCATAAATTCTAATCCATTATGATCAAAATACTGATAAGTGTTTTCATTATAATCAGTCTGGCTCCCTCCCCACCATGGCTCTGAATTATATCTTGTGATATTAAAATAATTATTCCAGCCTATGGCACTTCTTGTTGCTGCTTTATCATCATAATCATGATTACCCATGCTAAATGCATAAGGGATGATGCCGTCTAAAAACCCCATGCTTTTATCTGCATTATCCCACTCATAAATATAAGATGAATTTATATTGCCATCATCTACAACATCCCCTGAATGAGTTACAAACTTTATATTCAATCTGTCCTTCATCTCATCAGCCCAGATAGTCTGAGCATCAAAAATTTGAGGCACATCCTGAGAATAATATTGCGTGTCAGGTAAAACAATCAAAGTAAAATCAGTTTTATCTATTATTTCTATATTAAAAGTTGCATTATCATAAAAAGAATCTCCAAAACAGTGACCAGCAACTGAGTAGGTTCCAGTATCATATAAAGAGGCATCAAAAATAAACTCCTTCCGGCTTGAGCTTAAAATATCATCAACTGTCCATCTGTATTTTGAATCCCCAGTACACCCTGATATATGAAGCAGTAATGTTTCATTATCTTTCATCCAAAAGTTTGTGTAATTAAAATCATAAGACGTGAACGTTGCTGATCTGGCTCCCCCCGCATTGTTTTGTTCATTACCTGCAGTATCATTGAAATTGTAATAATCCTCCGTCGTGTCATCAAGTTCCGCGAACACATTACTGCTGAACAGTAACACCCCCCCTGTTAACAGACAGATTACAGCTTTGCAAATTACGCTCGATTTTATTTTTTTCATTTCCCCCTGTCTTTCCTCTAAAAGTTATTTTCCTCACTGTTGACCGGAACGTGCCGCGCAAGCCCTGTCCCGAATGCTTTTGGGATAAGCGGCACAGATCAAAATATAAATATTATTTACCGGGAAGCCCTGCCTACAAGGCGGGGAGCTTCACTTTCTTCAACAAAATCACGAATTAAAAATATAAAGCCAGCATCTGGTAACACAAAAAACAGTATTGTGTGTTAGAGCGGGGCTCGACAGGATATGGCTTGTCGCTAATGCCTGTCCGGCCTTTTTTGTTGTCCCCCAACAACAAAGCGCTTTCAGGTATGTTTCAACCTTCAGGGGGTTTGGAGTCAGCTAACTTAGCTTTTATTCCTGTCCAGCATATACTTGTTTCCCTTACTTGTCTGACCGAAAACTTCCTATGGCAGAGCCGGACATCCGGTCCTGTTATACTGGTTTTTCATTATTAGCAGGTCAAAAATATCAACCAGGCCATCATCATTCAAGTCTGCATCACATGGGCAGTCAGGTCTGCCATAGTCATTTTTCATGACAAGAAGATCAAATATATCTACTTTGGTGCTGTTGTCACAGTCTGCATAGCACTCGCAGGCGTTGCCGATGCTGTTATCATTAAGGTCAAGCTGGTATGTGTCACATAATTCATTATCTTCACAGTCATTGAAATCAAGACAGCTTACTCCTGTGCCGATAAACACACCGCCTGTGAGCTTCACGCACGTTCCAGTGCCTGATCCGTTGGGAGTTTCCGGGCAGTTGTCCATGTCTCCGCACATGGTATCATTGTCAAAGTCATTTAAAGGATCCAAGGGGCAAATGTCTATATCGCCGCAGATGGTGTCATTATCAAAGTCATTTAAAGGATCATTTGGGCAGATATCACAGGCATTGCCAATGGTATCATTATCGCTGTCTGTCTGAGCAGGATTTGCAACAAAAGGGCAGTTGTCTGCATTGCCGCAAAAGCTGTCATTGTCAAAGTCATTGTAGGAATCATAGGGGCAGTCATCCAGCAGGCAGGTATTTAAAGGGAATCCAGGGTCGCCCAAACCATCATTGTCTGTATCCGTGCAGTTGTCACAGATGTCACCTGTACCATCGCTGTCTGCATCTTCCTGATTTAAATTAAAATCATCAGGGCAGTTGTCACAGGCATCGCCAATGGTATCATTGTCTCTGTCTGCCTGGGCAGGATTTGGAGTATTAACACAGTTATCATCACAATTCAGTGTCTCACCATTACCGCAGGGGTTATCGCCTGCTACGGTGCTGTTGTCACCATCATCACAGATACCATCCCCGTCAAAATCTCCCAAAGCCCCACACTGTCCAGCGCGAACAGCGCGAACATACTCGTTGCCTGACTTATTGCTGCCGTACACGCTGCCGTTAAAGAAATCAACATTCCAGGCGCTGCTGCTGTAGACAATGGAAGTAGACGACCAATAGTATGAGGCCTGTATGTCCGGGAAATATGCAGTGTCTATTGCAGGGTTGGATCTTTCGTAATCCACGAGTGTTTGAAGTTCATTCAAGCTGGGCAGTCGCCAGTCATCATACTGGCTTAATATCAGACCTTCGCAGTAGCTGACGGCCTGCTCCCAGGTATATGTGCCTGGTGCTGTTGCCTGCTGCCACATGAGTCCGGCATCAGTATCAGTGACAGTGCCGTCGCTATTGTCCATAAAACGATCAGGCGGCTCAGCCTGTCCAGCGCGAACAGCGCGGACATAGCTGTAGTGAGACTTGTTGTTGCCCTGTGCGTAGCCGTTGTAGAAATATACGATCCAGGTATTGTAAATATCTTCTGCAACGGTAGTAGATGACCAATAGTTTAACGCCTGAATATTCGGGAAATATATTGTGTCTATCGCAGGGTTGAACCTGTCCATATTACGGATAAAGGACAGCTCCTTTACTGTCGGCATACGCCAGTCTGAAAACCCGCCGAAATTCTCTGAATTAACAGCAGGAATAAAATCCTGTACATACTCCCACTGACAGGCGTAATCTCTGTCATTGATACTCCCATCATCTGTTTTGACTTCCCAAATAAGTCCGGTCACATTGTCCCTTACCATTATCCATTCTGTTGCATTGTCAGGCAGTTCAACAGCATCATATCCAAGCTTGGTGTAGGAATGCGGGTTTATGGTATACTGCGCATCCTGTCCGTAAAAAGGTTCTCCTGGCTGAGGGCAGGCAATTTCCAGGGTATTACCATAACACTTGCTCTGACCTGTATCAGGAACAGGTCCTGCAAAGGCAGCAACAGATATTAGCGAAAGGATAAAACATGAAAGAGTAAACAGCTTTTTCATAAAGACCCCCCCCTTTTTTTGCTGGTTGGTAAAATGGCATGCATGTATTTTTGTTATCAGATGGGCTGACAAATGTCAAGAAAAAAATAATGTTTTTCTAACTGGTTATGAGGTTTAAAGCAGGAAAATTTCCTGATTATCCGGGAGATTCTCCCGTGAGATCTGGGGAAAAGTGCTTCTCACCCTTTACTCTGGCCTGTTCAGCTTCTTAATGGCAGGGTTGTAGAGATTATTATCCTGCCTTAAAAAAAACAATTTTCCACAGGCAGTTAACCTGTGTATATCTTGTGTGTCAACATCCCTTAACTACCATATATAGTGCGTCAAACCCTTTCCACATTAACTGTGTAATGCCTGTGGAGAAGCTTGGGGAAATTGAATTCTAAGGCTGATAAATATTAGGAAACACCAAACTGCTCAACTTTGGAGCAGTGTAAGAGAGAGAGGGGCGTATTCGAACCCGACGGTTGGCTCTGCGCTAACGGCTATGTTGCCGCTAATTAAACAAGGCGGAAAGTTGATAGCAGTATCATCTGCCAATCAGGGAGCATTTGAAAGTGTGGCAAACGTTTTTTAAATATTTGGAATGGATGCGATTGTTATCTTTACACTCTTGCCATGTTCCAGTTCTTCTTTCATCATTTCATTGATGAAATATACCGGATTTAATTTTTGCGAGGGACAGGGGTTATATTTAGGCAAATGTTGACCAAAGCTTTGAGAAACCGCTTTATGCGTTTTAGTGTTTTGTTTAAACTTGTCATGCCATAGAAAAAATGTTTTTATGTAGTATAATAGAACAAGAAATGGAATACGCACAATTGACAATACAATAAATTTACTTGACAAATGATACTATACATGATACTATTGCTAAAGAAAGCTATCACAAATGACGAAAAGGACTTATCAGGACTGGGTAGAAGAGTTTAAGAATCCATCCGCTCAAATACCATATAAAACTTACATAAAAATTCTTAAAAATGAATTTAATATCACTGAGGGAAAACGATCTCATTCTGCTGGTTCCAAGAGAAGTTTTATTATATCCAAAAAATCTGTTTTTGTAATTCATGAGCCTCATAAAAAGGGTAAAGACCAATTTGTTGGAAAATGGGATCATCAGAATATTTTGTTTTTATTAAAAAAAGAAGGGCTAATAAAATGAAAAAGGGGAGAAAAGGGGATTTAAAGTATTTTCTGTCTTTAAACTATCCTATGACCATTGACAGGTATGAAGATAATGGGAAAGTTCGATTTGGCATCCAGGTCCCGGATCTACCGGGAGTATGGGCTGACGGTAAAACAATGCCAGAGGCACTTAAGAACCTTTCCGAAAATAAAAAACTTTGGTTTGAGACGTGTATTGAAAATGGAATAGAAATTCCTGAACCAGTATCAGAAGAAGATTTTAGTGGAAAGTTTATCTTAAGACTTCCTCCTGAACTTCATATGAAACTTTCCAAACAGGCACAAAAGGAAAGAGTAAGCCTCAATCAGTATGTACGGTCTACATTGGAAGAAGATTCTAAGTATACTTTAATTTTAGAAAAAATTAATGAAGTTAATAAGGAATTAAAAATTCAAAAGAGTGAAAATGCTAAATCAAAGGAAAAAGACAAAAAAGAAATTAATAAATTAAAAGAACGAATAGAAAGAATTGAGGGTTTTTCAATAGCTGTAGATGGGCTGCAGAAACAAATAACTGCTGACTCTTCTACAAACATTAGAAAATAGGGACAGCGACTATTATTTTGCTGTCTTCCTCGGTCTCCCATGAGCACGTGCCTTCAGGCGGCGACTGAACTTTCTTTCAAACTGTTCAATAAATCCGTCATCTCCACAGGGTCGCCCGGTCAGGGCATTCTTCCTGATAGTTTCTATCAGGGTCTTGTCCTCAGTTTCCCTTAAATATTTGTGCCAGTCAACTGTTTCATCCAGCAGATAACATCTGCCCGAAAGAATCTCATTCTCACT
>JAJRXD010000164.1 GCA_024276465.1 Deltaproteobacteria bacterium | reverse complement strand
TTCCATATCGCATAAGGTTAATAGTCTCAGCAGGGTGCTCAATTCTCACACCAACAGAAATGGGCCTCTGCTCAATGGCAATGCCTTTTTTATGCATCATCTCAAGTGTATCGCGCGCAGAATGTCCCAAAGCAATATAGATGCTTGAAGAAAGATATTCCTTCTCATCATTTATTATAATGCCTTCAGCATTATCCTCTGATATCAGGATGTCTGTCATTTTTGAGCCATAATATATCTCGCCGCCTCTCTCAAGGATATGGATCCTTATATTGCGAACTATTGAGCACAGCAAGTCAGTTCCCAAATGGGGCTTGCTAACGTATTCTATCTCTTCAGGCGCACCAAATTTAACAAAAGTCTTCAGCACCAGACCTGCATGGCGCGAATTCTTATTTCTCCTGGAAAACAGCTTTCCATCCGAGTATGAACCAGCACCGCCCTCACCAAACTGGATATTTGATTCATGGTCTATCTTCCTCTCTTGTATAAATCTTTGAACATCAGCAGAGCGCTCTTCTATCTTCCTGCCTCTTTCAAATATTAAAGGCTTAATTCCGCAGTCAACAAACTTAAGGGCAGCAAACATGCCAGCTGGGCCAAAGCCTACTATTACAGGCCTGTCCTTAATGTCTGCTGTTTTCCTGTCTGCAATTATCTGCTCTCTGTACAGCGGAAGATTTTGCTCATTTTTAAACCTGCCACAAGTTCTGACAACGAGTGAAATTTTGTAATAAAACTGTTCTTTACAGTTCGTATCAAGTGATTTGCTGAGAATTTTCGCAATGGATATGGTCTCTTTGTCTGCTTTCAGCTCTTGAGAAGCAGCATTTAAATATTCATCAATTCCGTCTTTTTCAATGGGAATTTGCAAATTGTTAATTATCAGATCCAAAGAAATGCCCTGCCTCTGTTTTTTTATTAACCCTCTGATGCACAAAAGGGGACTGTTCTGTTTTTTTGCGGGGAGCTAAGAAAATTTGCCTTCATTATTATTCTGGCTCTTCATTGAAAGAGAAATTCTTTTCCTGTCAGCATCAACCTCTATCACAGTAACCTTTACTTTCTGATGAACCTTAACAACCTGAGCAGGGTTTTTAATAAACCTGTCTGAAAGCTGACTTATATGCACCAGCCCGTCCTGATGCACTCCAATATCTACAAAAGCCCCGAAATTCGTTACATTGGTCACAATGCCGGGCAGACTCATCCCGGGCTGTACATCTTTTATGCTGTTTACACCTTCAGCAAAACTGAACATTTCAAATTTTTCCCTGGGATCACGTCCCGGCTTTGAGAGCTCAGCCATTATATCGCTCAAGGTGGGCAGCCCCACTGTTTCAGAAATATACTGCTCCACATTGATCCTTTCCCGCATAGCTCCATCTAAAATTAAATCTCTGACCGAACAATGAGCCTCTTTTGCCATGGTTTCAACAACATGGTAGGTTTCCGGGTGAACAGCGCTTCCATCCAGTGGATTTTCCCCATCCCTGATACGCAAAAATCCTGCTGCCTGTTCAAAAGCTTTTGGCCCCAGGCCGGAAACATCCAGGAGTTCTTTTCTGGAAGCAAAACAGCCGTTTTTATTTCTATGGTCCAAAATGCTTTGAGCAAGCTTTGGGCCCAACCCTGAAACATAAGTAAGAAGCTGCCTGCTTGCTGTATTCAGCTCAACGCCAACCATATTCACGCAGCTCATTACAACATCATCAAGCTTTTGTTTTAAGTGCTTCTGGTCAACATCGTGCTGGTATTGTCCTACTCCGATGGACTTGGGATCGATTTTTACAAGCTCAGCAAGGGGATCAACCAGCCTCCTTCCAATTGATACTGCGCCACGTACTGTCACGTCATGATCAGGAAATTCCTTTCTGGCTGTTTCAGAAGCAGAGTACACAGAAGCTCCGCTTTCATTTACCATCACTGTTGTACAGCCAAGATTTAATGACCTTATAAAAGTCTCTGTTTCTCTTCCTGCTGTCCCGTTGCCAACTGCGATAACCTCTGTTTTAAATTTTTCACACAGGCTGTGTATTTTTTCAGCTGATTCATCCAGCTTTTTTTGTGACTGATGTGGATAGATAGTATCATTGTGAAGCAACTTTCCCTGCCTGTTCAGGCAGACAACCTTGCAGCCGGTACGAAACCCGGGATCAATTGCCATTACTTTCTTCTGGCCCAGAGGAGGAGCAAGTAAAAGCTCGCGGAGGTTTTCTGCAAAGACTTTAATTGCCTCCTCATCTGCCCTGTTTTTTATGTTTACGCGAATTTCTGTCTCCATGGATGAGGACAACAGTCTTTTATAGCTGTCACGAACAGCTGTTTTTACCTGCTCTGAAGCTGCATTGCTGTTTTTGACAAACTGAGATTCCAGAATGTCCACTGCTTCAGTTTCCTCCGGCAGAATCGTTAAAGTCAGTAAAGATTCGTTTTCACCACGCCTCATTGCAAGCACTCTGTGTGATGGTGCTTTTTTGGCCAGCTCTTCCCAGTTAAAATAATCTTTGTATTTGGCAGCTTCTTCCTGTTTGCCGGAAATGACCTTTGCCTTTATACAGGCTTTTGATCTGAAAAGATTCCTCATTTTTTCTCTGGCCATCTGGTCTTCATTAACCCACTCGGCAATAATGTCCCGTGCTCCCTGAAGAGCATCAGCAGCAGATGTTACACCTTTTTCTTTATCAATAAATTTTGCTGCTTCTGCTAAGGGGTCCATGCTCTCCTGCTTAAATATCAGAGCAGCAAGAGGTTCAAGCCCTTTCTCCTTTGCAATTGTTGATCTTGTACGACGCTTAGGCTTAAACGGAAAATATATATCCTCCAGAATTGACATGGTTTCAGCTGCCACTATTTTTTTCTGCAGTTCATCAGTGAGCAGTTCCCGTTCTTCAAGAGATTTCAGAATCGCTTCACGCCGCTTATCAAGATCCTTAAGCTGATGCATCCTGTCCCGGACAGCTGTAATGGCTACTTCATCTAAACTGCCGGTTTTCTCTTTTCTGTATCGTGCAATAAAAGGTATTGTTGCATCTTCTTCCAGAAGCACTGCAGTAGCAAGAACCTGTTTTTCATTCAGATGTAACTCTCTGGCAATTTTAGCAGTGTGCTCTTTGATCATAGTCCGTTTTCCTTGTTGAGATTTATCAGATAGAAACTGTAAATTAATATTAGAATAGCCCGGGCCTTACAAGGGTTTTTTCTTCTCCCTCTTCTATAATTTCATGATACCTTAATTCAGGGACTTTCAGGGGGATGGAAATGGTGTGCTTCTGCTCTTAAAAATGAAAATACCTTCTTATGCTGAAATACAGATTTGAATTTTTCTCAAACTGCCCGAAAAAACTGTAATCATGCCTTCCGTAAAAAACATTACCCCCGGCTTCCACAGTCCATAAATCAGTCAGCTTGTAGCTCATATTAGGCCGAATATAATAGTCACTGTCTGATGGACAGATATAGGCAAAAAGAGAAAGTTTGATATTCTGGCCCATAAGAAGCCTTGTAATGCGCATTGTGAAGACATTTCGATAATGTTTCCTGGGAGGATTGTCGCCCTGGAAACTTTTTTTATAGCCGTGGTAATGCCTGATTTTTTCCATATAGTATTGAAAACCAATGGTAAAGTCCCTTGCTATTTCAATTTCATACCCCGCAAGCAAACGGACCTCACTGTTTCTTACAGAGGGATCTTTTCCGCTGCGGTCGTTTCCTGAATCATAATAGCCAAATTCCATATTGCCTATCCCGCTGAAAACATTACCTCTGATACTTGCACCGTAAACATTCAGATCCGGAAAAGTTGCCTTTCCTCTTCTGACGTCCATTCCGGAAGGGCTTTTCCAGAAACCCCTGTATCCGTAGGTTGCAAGCTCATATCCCCTGATGTTCTTAAATATGCGCAATCCAAGCTCACTGTCAGCAAACCATTGTTCAGGCCGCATAACCCTTACAATATGATCCCGGCCTGAGCGCTTGTGAAGCATGGTGTTCCAGTACGAAATTCTTCTTCCCGTAATATAACGGTCAGAGTTAAATGAAGGAGAATAATAGAAATCAATATTAGCAATCCAGCTGAAAAGAGAGATCCGTACTGTATCAGATGGGGCTTTAAGATACTCCACATCCCGGCCAATAAAAAAAGACACCCAGTCCTTGGGAAACAGATCATTTATAAAAACAAGATCACCAGTGCCCCATGTCATAATCTGTCGCCCTGTTTTAACATCCATGAAATCAGCCGGAGTAAAAACAAGGCTGGCCTCCCTCATATCCAGCCAGCCCTCCCCTTCATCAAGCTGAATGCGGTTGCGCCCGACAACAGTATCATAAACATAATCTGAGGAAATCTTGAATCCTGCGTTTATCCAGTGCTTCTCAAGCTCTGCATGCAACCGTCCCTCACCAACAGGGGTTGATTTTTCATATGCGTCATGGCGTATTCTCATTCCGGAACGAATTTCCAGAAACCCTGTCAAATCAACCTGGATAAAGGATTTCGGGTGAATTTGAAGGCTGTCATCAGCTGGGGCAGGGGTCTCTTC
The DNA here is from genome assembly GCA_024276465.1 of Deltaproteobacteria bacterium. Taxonomy (GTDB): domain Bacteria; phylum Desulfobacterota; class WTBG01; order CAIYCZ01; family CAIRTM01; genus JAJRXD01. The sequence goes on along the minus strand of JAJRXD010000164.1, from coordinate 8,114 downwards.
TGTCAGCCCTTCAGGAAGATCCGGCATGTCACCTTCAGAAAGACCTGGTGGCAGATCCGGGGCATCCTGAGCATATGCAACATTACTGCAGCATAAAAAAAGAAAAAAAAGAAGAAGAAATTTTTTCACTTGCCAGTAAGCAGGGAATTAATAATAGTATCAGTTATCTGAGATATTTTACAGGGGCACGGCGCAGATAACGCTCTGTAAATATCTTTTCCGGAAGACCTGTGTTGTACTGCACATTTGCATATTCAAGCACTGTGCTGCTTCCTCTCCGAATGTCTTTCATAACTGATTTAGTTATTGTAGGATAGCCCTGTATTGTGCTTTCCCTAAGGGCAACATACTCTCTGTACTTTTCTCCATTTTTATCATAATACTCTGCCTTTATGGTTAAAAAAGTTTTTTTATGTATCCACGCAATATAGTAGGAGAATTCAACAGAATCAGGGTCCCTTGGGGTGTTTTTCAATACGTAAAAATTTTTATCTTCCCTGCTAAGTTCATGGGTATCATAGTTGATGTTCCTTCCTGAAACATCCTCATAAAAAAAATCAGATCCCACAAAGCTGGTTCGTTTTTCATTTGAGGATATGCGTTTTACAAGATCAAGTGCCGGGAGATACAGCCACCGGTCATCATCTGACTTAACATGTTTCCACACCATAAATACCATCTTGTTAACATCAGCCGGCAGATGAAAATAAACATAATACTTTTGATCTTCACAGTACAAATCATCCTTGCCGGGCTTGTCCCACCGCAGTATTGTAAACTTCTTCGTGCGCCTGCGCTTCTGACTGTCTGTAATTGTCATTGATACATAAGCTCTTCCGTCACTGCCCTTATAATAGGCAGCCTGATTTGCCTTTTTTACTATCTCATCTACTGTAATGGCTGAACCTGTATCAGCTGTAATAAACAGGAACAGGCTAATTGAAAATAAAAGTCCGACTGTTCTGAAATGTTTCATCTTTGCTCCTTAAATGACTGTTTACAGTTGCTTTGCCTGTTTTTTCTGCCATTGCCCTGGATCCCTCCCGTTGGTACCGGGCAGGAAATGACAAAAAAACTCTTATTTTCCCGTTTGCAGGCATCCCGCCTTCCTGAAACCCAAACCCTTTGTGCCTTTAATTCTCTGTCACTTTGTGCCTGGTTTATCTGCATATTCTCCTTTTTGACAGGATAAAACATAATACTGCAAAAAAAACCATGGCTGCTGCACTCATCCACACAATAGTTGTCCACCCGATTTGTGCAAACTGAACAACATTCACCACCACAAGCGCCACAAACGCAGCCCCGCTTATAATGCATGTCCCGCACCTGCAGGCAAGGGACAGAGAAGCTGTTTCAGGAAACAGAAACCTTTCAAAAATCGTAATGGAAGCCGGAAGGATCAGGAGGGTGGCAGCACCAGCTGTGAGCAATATGGCGGCAATAAACATCCCAACTGTCTTATAAGGGGTAAGGGGTGCAAGAAGAAGCGGGAAAAAGCCCACACCAATAACAATAACATTTCGCGATATGGCCCGTGCAGGTTCGCCAAACATGGGCTCTACGCACCTGCTCCACGATCCTTTTTCTGAAAAAACAGCCCTGGTCCGGGAAAGAAAATGAATGGCATAATCAACTGCCAGCCCCAGACTCAGAGAGGAAAGCACGGCAACCGGCATATCATAGTCCTTGCCGATAATCCCTATAACACCATATATAAGAGCTATGGTAACTGTAAGCGGAACCATGGATAAAAACCCCCACAGTGCGGAACGGTAAAGCAGTGTCATCATAAGAAAAACAATAAGAAAACTGCCCAGGAAAGCATTGAGCATTCCGCGAACCATTTTATGCTGCCATACAACATTGATATATGTAAGGCCAAACCATTCATGGCGAAGAGGAACCGGGGGGGGGTTGTCCCTGACAAACTGATCAACAACTTTCAGGACCTCTGTCATGTCACGGTTGTCACCGGTTTTAATCTGAAGCCACATTACAGTGTTTTTATAGTCAGGTGTGACAAAGTGCCATATATCCTGGGGCCGGTGGCTGTTCTGATAGGTTATGAGGCACTGGGCAACCGCCTCGGGAGTCTGCGGAACTACAAAGTCCTCCTGTCTGCCGGAAACAAGCTCCCTGTACACTGTTTTTACAATATCAGTAAGAGAATTTACCTTGCCCACAACGCCTGTCTGCAAAAGTCTGTTTTTAAGCCTGTCCATATACCTGAGCATTTCAGGCTGTTTAAAAGTCTCAAAACGCTGGCGTTCACGATCCATGAAAAGCAGGACTTCATCCCATGCTTCTTCTGCATGAATATCAGAAAATTGTTTTTTCTGCTTCTCTGCATATTGCCTTAAAAGGGAAACCAGAGCCTGGGGCTGTTCTGGAGCACTGTTTTCTCTAATCACTTCCTGCAGCTTTTTATCAAGACTGATAAAAGCCTCCTCTGCCCCGGGAATCATATCTGCTGTGCCCGCCTTCTCCTCATTCATCCTCCTGCGGAAACTGTCGGCAAAATTACTGATATTGATATGCTGTTCTTCCGGCTCCAGGCTCAGGTACGCCATGTAAGTCCCTGCAAAATGCTGATTGAGTACGTGATCGGCAATACGTATCGGATGTTTTTTCTCAAACCATTTTACCGGATTATCATTAATCCTTATCTGAAAAATTCCATAAACAGCAACAACTGCAAGCAGAAAAACTCCTGTCATAACAATAACCGGGTGATGGAAAGCAAAAAGTCCTGTCCTGTGCAGAAGGCTGTTTCCCACCTGTTTGTCGTCCATTTTGCCTGTTCTGCCAAAACCAGCCAGGGATTTTTCCGGTATGAACATCACATAGGCAGGAATAAAGGTGACAGTAAAAATCCATGCCAGCATCACTCCAAAAGCCACAAAAATACCAAAGACCTGTACAGGTGGAATGGGAGCAAGGGCAAGAGACGCAAATCCCACAGCAGTGGTAAGGGAGGTGTAAAGCATGGGCATAAAAAGATCTGACATTACCCCTGTAATGGTTTTCTTCCTGTCCCTGCTTTCCTGATAACGGTCAAAAAACTCCGAAAGTATGTGCACCGAATCAAGCACTGCTATTGGCATTATAAAAACAGGGATCATGGAACTCATTATATGAATGGTATTGCCGGTAATGATAAGAAGGGCCATGGTGCAAACAGTGGCGAGCATGGCCAGCAGAAGAGGAGAAATAATAAGAATCAGCTTTCTGAAAAAAAACAGCATTATCAGAAAAATGATAATCATTGCAAGGGGTGCTGAAACAGCCATCTGGATAAACATTTCAACCCCGAAAGTATCCTCTGCAACAGGAAGGCCGGTTATGTAAAACCTGTCATCTCCTGAAAATGTGGCTATCTTCTCCCTGAGTTTTTTATAGACCCGGTAACTCTGATCTTTGGAGGACAGGGGAAGATACAGACACAGTGCCCTGCCATCTTCAGAAACAAGGGTGCCGCTGAAAAGAGGAATCATTAAAGCTTTTCTGCGCACCGAATCACAGGCTTCCTGTGTCAGGGGGGGATGCCGCATAAGCCACTCAAAGCGAACTGTTCCGGGTCCGTCCTGCTGAATACTGTCAACAGTAGACGGTGAAAGAATTTCAGGCTCTATAACCCCTTCAGTGTGTCCCGGGTTGTCAGGGTCAGGCCAGCTGAGGGTTTTGGCAAACTGCGTAAGTTCATAAATGTTTTTAAGGGAAGCAGGATTAAAAACACCATGCTGGTTTTTGTCATTTACAACCCCGACAATTACCATATCATACAGGGCCATCTTCTTTTTCATCATATCATGGAAAATACGCACCTGCTCACTGGCAGAAAGCATGTTTTCCGGATCAGTATCCACATGCAGAGAATTTAAATTTTTGAAGGTTTGAGGCCAGAAAGAAGGAAGTGCCGCAAACAGGGCAAGCAGAAAAGCAAGACCTGTTACCAGAACAGCAACAGTTTTTGGATGGTGGGCGGAAACCTCTACAATTTTATCTCCTGAAGACATGGCCCTGGTCCTTACTGCAAAATTTTATATTCAACATCAAACAGGCTGCATAACTCAGTGAAAAGCATACGAACACGAAGCATAATACAGAATCAGGTATTTTTTTCAGACAGCAGTTTTTTTAACTGCTTTTACTGTTCCCTGTTAAGAACTGCCTTCACCTCTTCCCCGGACAGAACTTCCTTCTGTTCGAGCAAGGCTGCCAGGGCATCAAGTTTTTGTCTGTTTTCAGCCACGATACTGCTTACCCTTTTGTAGCTGTCTTTAATTATCTTCATCACCTCTGCATCTATCTGTCGTGCTGTTTCCTCACTGTAGTTTTTTTCCTCACTGAATTCTGTCCCCAGAAATACAGCCCTGTTTTTTTTGCCGAAGCTGAGTGCACCCAGCTTCCCACTCATACCATAGGAACATACCATGTTGCGTACAAGCTCTGATGACCGCTCGATATCATTCTGGGCACCTGTTGAAACATCTCCAAATACAATCTCTTCAGCTATCCTTCCCCCTAAAAGCACGGCAATCTGATCCAGAAGCTCATTTTTGGTGGAAAGAAATTTTTCTTTTTCCGGCAACTGAAGGGTGTAGCCAAGCGCTCCGATCCCTCTTGGTATAATGGAAACTTTATGTACAGGCTCACACCCCGGCACCAGCTCTGCCACAAGGGTATGGCCTGCCTCATGGCAGGCAACTCTGTGCTTTTCCTCAGGATTTAATGTTCTGCTTTTTTTCTCCGGGCCGGCAATAACCTTATCTATGGCTGCTTCAAAATCAGACATGGTAATATATTCGCGATTAAGCCGGGCAGCTAAAATGGCTGCCTCATTAGCCGCATTTGCAAGATCAGCCCCAACAAACCCGGGTGTCCTTTTTGCAATGACCTTCAAATCCACATCAGGTCCTGTCTTGAGGTTGCGTATATGAATTTTCAGGATATCTACTCTGCCCTTCAAGTCAGGCTTGTCAACCACAATCTGGCGGTCAAAACGTCCGGGCCGCAGTAATGCCTTATCCAGAACCTCCGGCCTGTTTGTCGATGCAAGCACAACCACCCCACGGCTTGTATCAAATCCGTCCATTTCAACAAGAAGCTGATTAAGAGTCTGCTCGCGCTCATCATGCCCTCCAACAGCGACAGCTCCTCCTCTTTGCCGGCCAATGGCATCTATTTCATCAATAAAAATTATACACGGAGCTTTCATTCGTGCCTGGTCAAACAGGTCCCTCACTCTGGCAGCACCGACACCAACAAACATTTCGATAAAATCAGACCCGCTGATATTAAAAAAAGCAACTCCTGCCTCTCCTGCCACGGCTCTGGCAAGCAGGGTTTTTCCCGTACCAGGCGCCCCTACCAGAAGAACCCCCTTTGGCATGTGCCCCCCAAGTCTCTGAAAATGTTGTGGGTTGCGCAAAAATTCGATTACTTCCTCAAGCTCCTGTTTTGCCTCATCAACCCCGGCGACATCACTGAACCTCACCTTCGGCAAACTGTCTGCATGTATGCGGGCCCTGTTTTTGCCAATATTCATAAAGTTCATACCCGCATGACTTAATTTTTTGGCAACAAAGCCCCACACGAGAAAAATCAAGGCAAAAGGAATTATCCATCCTAATAACAGGTCCCTGAAAAAATGATTTTCCAGGGCAACAGTAAATTTTACTCCGTGTTGGTCCAGTTTCTCAAGCAAATCCGAATTATAAAGGGGCACTGTTATGAAATGCCTGGGTTGGTCTGTCTTTTCATCTTTGATTTTCAGGGTTCCGGTAATAATTTTTTCTCTGATAACACATTCAGAGATCTGACCCTGTTCAAGATATTTTTGAAACTGGCTGTAGGGTATCTCCTGCCTCTTAACCTGAAGAGATGACTGAAAAAGATAGAAAACAATCATTACCGCAATAAAGTACCAGAAAGAAAAATGCCCCTGTTTCTGCCAGAATTTCTTCTCAACCGGCCTGTTAACCTCAAGGGGAGGTTTTTTCTGTCCTGTTTGATAATTTGTTTTTTTCACATTACAGCCCTTTTACATGCTTTTCTGCAGGCAGAGAGGCAACAACGAGGTTCCGTCATCCGCCTGCATCTGTTACCTGTTTATAACAATAAAGAATGTCTGCCCATGTCTGTTTATCAGAAGAACAAGGCTTTTTCCCTTTTCCCCTTTGAGTGTCTCCTTATAGGAATCAACACCAGCAATCTGTTTCCTGTTGATCTGCATTATAACATCGCCGACCTGTAATCCTGCACGTTCCGCCCTGCTTCCCTCCCTGACTCTGGAAACAAGCACCCCTCTGATTTTAGGACTGATACCCATCTGCTGGGCATCAGCCAACGTCAAATCTTTTACAGAAATACCGTCAAGAGTTCCCCGTGATTTTCCTCGCTTTCTAAAAAATGATTCTCGCTGCAACCTGCTGCTAAAAATCTCCATACATTTTTACAGCATCATGTATACCCTGTATTACCATCTGGGTTCCTGTTACAGCAAGGATAAGCCCCATCATCCTGCTTATTACCTTAATGGCACTCTTGCCTATATACTCAACAAATCTTTCCCCAAACACAAAAAACAGATATGTAACAACACATAAAACAGCAAAGGCTGTAACTGTTATAATTATCTCCTCAGGCCCCTTCCCTGAGGCATAGTTCATGGCAGTGGCAATGGTACCCGGGCCTGCCAGTATCGGAGTAGCCAGAGGAGATACAATAATACTTAGTTCAGCTTCAAGGCTTTCCTTATTATCTTCAGGAGCCGGGGTATGCACCTTTGACACATTGCCCTGCAGCATGTGGAAACCAATAAGGAAAACAAGCAGCCCCCCTGTAATCCGCAGGGCAGGAAGAGTTATTCCGAAAAGTTCAAAAACAACTTTGCCAAGCAGGGAAAAGAAAAAAATAATTACAAAGGCAAGCATCACTGACCTGAGTGCAATTGTTTTTCTGGTCGCAGGATCATCCCCAGAAGTAAGAGCAAGAAAAATAGGGGTGTTGGCAATTGGATTCATTATGGCAAAAAAGCCCGCAAAAACAACGAGAGAATATGAAATCATTGATGACATTTCTATTATCCCTTTTAAGCTTTAACAGATGCAGGTTTTTAAAACCCTTTTTTTAAAAACCAACTTTTCTTTATCTAATACACCTGTTAATAATAAAAAGATAATCAAAATATACTGATTGTCAAATCCATACCGCAATTTATATTGACAATTGCGCACAATTCCCCAATTCCGGGGACAGCAGGGGATGTTGAAAAAGTCTTTTCAACCCGGATTTTGCAGCAGGGGTCATAGCTGAGGACAAATGTCCCATAGCAAAACACGCTGCTGGAACGATTTTGAGACGCAGGCATATTAATTGATCTGTTGGGTTGTGAAATCGTGACATCTCGGGACAGCAAGTGGATTTGCCCGACAGTATGTTTAATTGTTGACATGTGCTGTCGCTGACATGCATGGTCAGGCAATGACAGAAATTGCACGCGCGCTCGCGCACATGGAGAAAAAAGATGATAATCCTGTAAAAGTGATGGGCTTATCCATGACTGGAAAAATTTTTTCACAAAGCATTAGCGCCCCCGCGGTTTCTTCCTGCAATCAGCTCTGCCACAATAGACACGGCAATTTTCGCCGGCCATGACAGTTGCCCTTAGAAGTTCCGGCTTGGAGAATATTGATTATGAAAACATTATTCTTCGTACTCAAGCAGTGCGCATCGGTTCACACGCACCGCCATTACATAAAAACTGTGGGTTTCCTCCTGTTTTGTCAGTAATGTAATCCAGCCGCGCTCAATGCTGGGGTATCCCGGTAATTGCTGATTCTTATCTATTATCAAATTAGAAATCGAGCTGTACACGCATTAAGCCGATATTCGAGTCTCCCACACCATCCAGATCTGCCCTGATAAGGTTCCACATCATCCGCACGTTCGGGTTAAGGTACCAGTTGACACCAACCGTCATATCGCTTAATTTTCCGGCCCTGATCCTGCTGTCATTAAGATCAAGGCTGGAATATCTGCAGGCAATTTCCCACCCGCCCCAGTCTCTGGTTCTAAAGTTATAGTTTTTCCTGGGGCTAACCCTGCTG
>JAJRXD010000163.1 GCA_024276465.1 Deltaproteobacteria bacterium | reverse complement strand
TTGATAATACCTTTAGGGTTCCAGGCTGCAATCTTTTAAACACATGTAATTTGAAAGTTGAACCATCATACTTAAACATTGAGAGTCAGGCAGTTAACATAAATGTTCATGATACTGATGCCATCGTGCAGGATACAAATTTTGTCCACCGAAACACTATGCTTTAGGTCTCGACTCTCTGCTTGGGCGACTATACATGCCCGGCAGAAAAACTTTATGGTGAGGGCTCAAAAGAAGTACGAATTCTGAAGAAATTTAGGGACAATGTGCTTGACAGAAACCCCACAGGCCGAAAGATAGTAAAGATTTATTATTCATATGGCCGGGTTTTAGCAAAGCTCATGGAACAGTGTGTCCTTTCGGTAAGCATGCGTGAAAAACCCCACCCCGATATGATAACATCAGCTAACTTTAAAAACATAAGGAGGAAAGCTGATGAACAAACCTGTAAAACCAAGCATTACCCCGTGCCTTAAATCAGTCAAGCAGGCAATAGCGCACTGGCGCAGCAGCAGACAGAAAGTAAAACCAATGCCAGAGGAGCTTTGGCAATCAGCAGCAGAAGTGGCCAGGAGCAGCCTGGTAGGCAAAGTAGCAAAAGAGTTAGGGCTAAATTACACAGCATTAAAGAACCGAGTTGGACAGCAGCAGAGTAAAAAATCACCGGCGGTCGTTCAGGAAACCGAATTTATCGAATTGGGGGTAAAAGAGCTTGGAATTGCAGGCAGCTGTGAAGTTGAGATAGAGAAAACAAACGGATCAAAACTGAAGCTTAAATTCACACCCGGCATGGGTGTTAACATAGGGGAGCTTTGGGTTAAGTTTCTGGAGCAGCCATGATCCAGATAACACCCCAGATGAGGATACTGCTTGCAGTTGAGGAAGTAGATTTCAGGAAAGGAATTGACAGCTTGTGCATGGTATGCCGGACAGAGCTGGCAACAGACCCGCTGAGCGGGGCGGTGTTTATTTTTGTTAACAGGCGCCGCACAGCCATAAAAATACTCACATATGACGGACAAGGGTTCTGGCTTTGCCAGAAGCGTCTTTCCAGGGGGCGGTTCAGATGGTGGCCAAAAAAGAGCCAGGCCAGAAGGCACAGGGTACTTGCGGTGCATGAGTTGCAGCTTTTGATGTGGAACGGAAATCCTGTCATGGCCGGAGTTGGGCCCTTGTGGAAAAAAGTTTCAGTGTAGAGAAAAAAAGACTTGCGTTCGGATTCAAGCCATGCTACATATGTTTACTATGGAGACACAGATAACATATCGCGGCAAAACAATCACCTCAGAAGACATAGCATTTATCAGGCAGCTTATAGCCGGAAATCCTCAGTACAGCCGATGTCGCCTGTCAGAGAAGCTGTGCACAGCATGGGACTGGCGCCAGGCAAACGGTCAGCTGAAAGCTATGGTATGCCGGTGTATGATGCTTGAGCTTGAGCGCAGGGGATTGATTAAACTTCCACCTCGCAGGCAAACACCCCACAATCCGCTTGCTAATCGCAGGAAACCATCAAAACCAGATATTGACGAGACACCGGTTAAAACAACGGTAAAACAGATCACCCCCCTTGAAATACACCAGGTGAGACGAACAGGTTCTGAGAAACTTTTCAACAGTCTTGTAGAGCATTATCATTACCTCGGATATACCCAGCCCGTGGGAGAACATCTAAAATATATGGTTTATGCAGGAGAAAAACCCATAGCGTGTTTTGCTTTTTCATCAGCCCCCCGGCATATCGGGGTGCGGGACCGCTTTATTGGATGGGACAAGTCGCTGAGGCAGCAAAATCTTCACCTTATGGCATATAACAGCAGGTTTTTAGTGCTTCCATGGGTGCAGGTGAGACATCTTGCTTCACATCTTCTGGGAAAGATAACCAGCAGGATATCCACAGACTGGCAGCAGCTGTACAATCACCCGGTTTATTATCTTGAGACATTTGTAGACACTGAGCGGTTTTTGGGTACATGTTACAAGGCAGCCAACTGGACATATCTTGGCAAAACCACAGGCCGGGGCAAAAATGATCATACAAACAGGCAGAACCGTTCTTTAAAAGCCGTGTGGGGTTATCCTCTGCACAGGAAGTTCAAGAAGCTGTTATGTGAGGGACAGGGATGAAAAAGGTAAAGAAGCCAAAAAAGATTGACATTAGTGCTGAGCAACTCCAGGAGCTTTCAACCCGGCTTGAAACCAATCAGCTGCAGCCCCGGGATTATGAGATTCTCAGGGCTGTACTGAAAAGCTATGTCTATTTATATACAATGCTACAGCAAAAGACCACTTCTATAAAAAAGCTGATGCGAACAGTATTTGGTAAAACAGAGAAATCAAAGAGCCTGCTGAAAAAACAAAAAGAGTCAAAAGACAAAAAAGGCGATGATGATCCGCCAGGTATTGGCAATACCGGAGCTTCTCCGGAGGTAAAGAAAAAAGTTAAAGGTCATGGCAGAAATGGGCACAGTGAATACACAGGAGCTAAAAGACAATATGTACAGCACCCTGAGTTGAAACATGGTGACCCCTGCCCGGAGTGTCCGAAAGGCAGAGTCTATGAAATGAAGGAGACGGAAACAGTTATCAGGATACAGGGCACAGCTCCCCTGCAGGCTATAGCACATAAACTTGAGAAGCTGCGCTGCAATTTATGCGGAATGATCTTTAAAGCATCCCTGCCAGAACAGGCTGGCTCTAAAAAATATGATAAGACCGCTGGTGCCATGATAGCGCTTCTTCGCTATGGAAGCGGTTTTCCTTTTAAAAGGCTTGAGAATCTGCAGGCAGGATTTGGAGTGCCAATGCCGGCCTCAACCCAGTGGGAGGTTGCAGAACATACAGCTAACAAAATATATCCTGCTTATGATGAGCTTCTCAGGCAGTGTGCCCAGGCGGAGATTATGCACAACGATGATACTCCAATGAAAATTCTGGAGCTTATGAAAGAAAACAGGCAGCAAAAACACTCGCGAACAGGAGTTTTTACCACAGGAATTGTAGCAAAGCTGAAGAATCGCAAAATCGCGCTGTTTTTTACAGGACGCAATCATGCTGGTGAAAACATAACTGAAGTGCTTCAGAAACACTCTTCTGGTTTGCCGCCTCCGATACAGATGTGTGATGCTCTGAGCCGGAACAGTTCCAGGGAATTTAAAACCATACTGGCAAACTGCATGGTACATGGCCGGCGAAACTTTGTGGATGTATGTTCAAGCTTTCCTGAGCAGTGTCAGTACGTCCTGGAGACCCTGGCCGAGGTGTATAAAAATGATACTGTGATTAGACAGCAGGCCATGAGTATTGATGATCGTTTGGAATATCATAAGGCTCACAGCGGCCCCCTGATGGATGATCTGAAACAGTGGCTTCAGGAACAGTTCTCAGAAAAAAAAGCAGAACCGAACTCAGGTCTTGGTCAGGCTATAAACTATATGCTCAATCACTGGAAAGCTCTTACGCAATTTTTGCGTGTGCCAGGAGCACCTCTGGATAACAATATCTGCGAGCAGGCTCTCAAAAGGGCAATTCTACACCGGAAAAATTCCATGTTTTATAAAACACAGAATGGCGCTTATATCGGGGATCTGTTTATGAGTCTTATCCATACGTGCCACTTGTCAAAAATCAATCCGTTTGATTATCTCGTGAGCCTGCAAAAATATTCTTCGGAGCTCTTCAAGAATCCTGCACAATGGCTGCCCTGGAATTATCAGGAAACTATGGCTTGCATGTCAATGCCGTAACCCGCTGCAACATTGCCAAAACGAAAAAGAGCACCGGCCTTATCCCATGATGCTCTTTTTTTTGCTTTTTTTGGCTTACTCACGCTTGCCGAAACTTCACGGAACAGTATGTATTATTTGAAAAAACTGTTCACACACTACTTGATACAGCAATATTATTCCTGGAAAACAAAACGTATAAAAACCAGGTGGATTCGCAGGGACAAATTCTATCAGTTTGTCAGGAGGGTGTCAGCCATCAGCTGTGAGAGGATTGACTTTTTATTCTGACCGCTGAAAGCTATTTAATTACATACACCCCATACTGCTGCAGGAAAGATTCATTTTCTATCTCATTCAGGATGAAGTTTATTGCAGCGTTAAGCGAAGTGCTGCCTCTTTCAGCAAGTGTTTCTAAAACATCTTTTATCTGTTCCAGTTCTTCCTGAGTCAGGGCAGCCTGCTTGCAGGATAGAATATCCCTGACCCGTGGGATAAGGGCTTCAACCATATCGCCAACCTCAGTTCTCAGATCATCATCTTCTTCAAGGATATTAACAATCTCATCTGAATGATGATAATATAGGCTTGTTAATATCTTGCCTGTCAGGGTACGGGAAAGAATTGTGTCACGGAAGTCTCGGAGTACATCGGTATGGGCTTTGACATCAGGGCGACCCTTAAGTGATCTGCAAATTCCGCAAATATTAAAATAGCAATCGATACAGTCAACTTCAATCATATTAACTTTTGTTTCAATGCTTTTTTGACCTGCACCTGATACAATAAGTGTAACTGTATATTTGCCGCAATCTTTGTACATGTGAAAAGGGTTTCGTTTCTCGCTTGTTTCCCCGTCACCAAAATCCCAGTAGTGTTTTACGATATGACCATCAGACATATCCGTGAATTGTACTGCCAGTGGAGAATTTTTACTATATGTTGGACTTGCCATAAAATCAGCTTTAATATTACAGCCTGCAATTTTTACACATTCTTCTATCATGACAGAATCTGTCTGATCATCAGATCCGGTTACAGTAAGGATCACCGGTAATTCACCGCATCCCTGATAGGTATGCGAAGGATTCCTGTCATAACTTTTTCCGCCATCGCCAAAAAGCCATTCCCACGAAACTATGTCTCCTGTTGATTTGTCAAAAAACTGAACATCAATATCCGGTGGACCGTCATCAGCAATGCAACCCTCAAAATCAGCTTTCAGTGCGGGTGTTGGCTTTTCTATTACTGTTGTGGTGGAACTGACTATAGCGGTAGTTGTCGTTGAGGTAGGTGTAACTGATGTGGTGGTGGTGGTGGAACTACTGCTGCTGCTGGAAAAAGCTCCACTACTGCTGCTACTGCTACTACTGCTGCTGCTGCTTGAAGATGATGTGGATGTAGTAGTGCTGCTATTGCAACTTATTGGATCACCGGGCTGGCATGAGCCTTTAAAACAGGTATCGTTATCAGTGCAGGCATCCCCGTCATCACAGGGTAATGTATTATTGTCGTACTGACAGATTCCCTGAATACAGTTCTCAGTGGTACACAGATTTCCATCATCGCATTCTGAGTCTGTACAACATTCAGGTCGTATATATACACACCCAGTTGCATTATCACAGGTGTCTGAAGTGCAGTTGTCTCCGTCATCGCAAATCACCGGATCACCCGGCTGGCAGGTCCCATCAGCGCATTGGTCAGTTCCTGTACAGGCATTGCCGTCATCACAGAAGGATGTATTGTTGGTGTGCTCACACTCTGCCTGAGCATTGCAGTTGTCATCAGTGCAGGGGTTTGAATCATCGCAATCTGAATCATCACAACATTCAAGACTGCTGTCTGTGTTTTCATCTGCGCCGATGTCCGGTCTGCAATCCCGTGTATCACCCTCAAAGTCTGTGGAGGGAAGCTCCGGAGCAGAGGCAGTTCCGGCATTTATGCAGGGAGATGAGTCCTGGAGATGATAATTATCATCTTCTGTACATGAAATGTTATCAGGACCATCAGGGTTAACAAAAAGAGGGTCACTGTTTATATTGTCTCGCGAGTAATCAAAGGATTCCCCCCCGGAAATTGCATAATTGCAATTATAAACAAATACTTCACCCAAAGAACCTGCCACATAAATATCCTCTTGTGTATTATTATAAACTATATTGTTGTAAAGTTGCCTTTTATATTTAGCATTATTATCAATGTATATACCACCGCCATTTTCTGAAGAGGTGTTTTCTATAATTGTATTATTTATTAAATTAAGATTATAGTATCTATCAGAAGAAATTCCACCACCTGACTTAGCATAATTACAAAAAATAATAGAATTTATTATTGTTAATTGCTGGCCAGCAATCCATCCTCCATTCCCTGATGTAGAATTAGAATAAAAAATGGAATTTAATATGTTACCGGAATATGATCCATAAAAACCACCTCCAACCCCTGCATTATTTTGCCTGAAAATAGAATTTGATACAGTAGCGGCATTATAAGCACACATCCCCCCACCCTTATTCCCAGTGGTATTTCCACTGAAAATAGAATTTGATACATCAGCATCAGGACTCTTAATGCAAAGCCCTCCACCATCTCTTGAAGTATAATTTTGGTTGAATTCAGAACCAGAAATAATGGCAGCCCCGTTTGCAATGCAAAGCCCCCCTCCTGACCCATATGGCACCCCCGAAGTATTTCCATTAAATTTAGAATTCGTGATTTCAACTATAATATTACCATTAATATAACACCCTCCACCATCATCACCATAATCTTGTGCCTCATTATTTTCTATGATACTGTCGGCTATGCTTACAGGACCTTTTGTATTAATGTAGAGTCCTGCTCCGTCGCCCGAGACCTTACCGTTTCTGATTGTAATATTATTAATATCAATATGTGGAGCCTTTGTATCAGTAGAAATAAAAAGAACTCTTGTCAAATTTTCTCCGTCAAGGACAACATCTGAAGCAGAAAGGCCTGTTTCAGCTTGAATGGTCAATTTGTTATTTTCTTTGGGGTTGCAGGTAAATGTTTCAAAATCAGTGTTATATGTTCCGGCTGACAGATATATAGTGTCATCCTGGGAATTTTCTTCAGAAGTTAGCAGTGCACTCCTGAATGCACCTGCATTTGTAACATGAAACTCTGCACTGAAAACATTTGCTGACATGAAAACAGCAGCAAAACATAGAATATTTAATATTATAAATCTGATTTTCATCCTCCAACCCTCCTTTTCAGTATTACAGCGATATTTTTATCTTTGTCCTCACCGCAGGATTAATTTATTCTATGGTAATAAACTTGTAATATCAAACGCTTATGTTCCAAACCAAACGATACTCTAAATGACAATATACATAAAATAAAATATCCTTTAAAATCAACATCTTGCGAGAAGAAATAATTGTTTGTTGTCCGAAATTGCAATAATTTACACTTAGAACAAATTTACCGTGGTCCTCACCGTAGGGCGCATTTACGCGCGATTGATTAACTGTTAATATTGATTCAGTATGGCAATCGCAGATACGAACCACTTCCGCAGCTTTTATAAAATATATTTCAGTTTCTATAAGTTTCATAGACAATTAAATTTACGGTTATCAGCATCTTTTGTTTAATATGTTCTGTTTTATATTCTTCTATCATAATAATTATATTTAGTAAAGCTACTATTTATCTCATATGTTTTAGGCATACAATAATGTTTTGTAAATAGTTCTGTAATACTGTTATTTCAAGCCAAACTCAAAAAAGTGAGGCAAAAAAGCTTGTTTACTTTTATAGACGGATAGTCGAGAAAAAGTTGCAAAAATTTATTGAAAAATATTTTGATGGAAGGGTGGAATTTGTGGAATTAATTTTGATTAAGGAATTAGCGGATAATATTGTTAATCTATGCACTTGAAGTTTCAAAATGAAAGAGTTAAAATTATTAAAAAAGGCAGGGTCATTCCTGAGCCTGCCTTTTTGTACTGACCGCTGATACCTGATTGCTAATAACTGACAGCTATTTGATTACATAGACCCCATATTGCTGCAGAAAAGATTTATTGTCTATCTGATTCAGGACAAAATTTATTGTAATCCTGAGAGCGGTGCTTCCTCTTTCAGCAAGTGTTTCTAAAACCTCTTTTATCTGTTCCAGTTCTTCCTTGGTCAGTGCTGTCTGCTTGTTAGATAGAATATCACTTATCCTTGGAGTTAGCCTTTCAAGAATATCACCAACCTCATGCATCAAATCATCATCCCCTTTAAGAATATTAACAACCTCTTCTGAATGATTATAGTAGAGGTTGGTTAACATTTTTCCGGTCAGGGTGGTGGAAAGAATTGTGTCACGGAAGTCTCGAAGCACATCGGTATGGGCTTTTACATCTGACCGCCCTGTAAGTGAATAAATTGCACAACAAGGATACATTTGACAACACTCAGGATCCTTTTCATCTTTAACAAGTATGTAATTGACTTTTTGTTCTGTGCTTTTAAAACCAGCGCCGGATACTGTAAGGGTTACAGTATAAGTTCCAGGACTGTTGTAAGGATGAGACGGATTCTTGTCATCACTTGTTCCACCGTCTCCAAAGTCCCACTGCCATCCAACCACAGGACCGCTTGACTGGTCTGTGAATTGCACTCTCAGTGGAGCACATCCTGTGGTCGGACTTGCCATAAAATCTGCTTCAATAGGACATCCACCAATTTTTACGCAATCGTCTTTAATGATTGTATCAACATTTCCATCTGCATCAGTCACCTTAAGACTCACAGTGAATTCCCCGCAGGCTTGATAAGTGTGAAGAGGATTCTGGTCGTAACTTGCACCACCATCACCAAAAAGCCATTCCCATGATCTGATATCTCCAACTGATGAATCATAGAACTGTACATGAACAGGGAGTGGTCCATCATCGGCTGTGCAACCAACAAAGTCTCCATCTGTAACAGTCCCTTCCTTACATTCATCAATTGCTTCATCACAGTCATTATCTTTGCCATCTTTACAGGTTTTATCCCCAAAAGGACCCTCTATGGCACCGGGATTAACTGTTTCGTCATTATCATCACAGTCAATCTGCCCGCAACCGCCGCCTTCAATAAAATATCCGTCATTATCGTTGTCGGTGCAGAGTGTTCCATCACAATCACTATCCACTGAATCTGTTGATCCGTCACAGTCATTATCTTTGCCATCTTTACAGGTTTTATCCCCAAAAGGACCCTCTGTGGCACCTGGATTAACTGCTTTGTCATTATCATCACAGTCTAATTCGGGATAAGTACAAGCAGTTGATACTGTATCACCATATCCATCATTATCATTGTCTGTGCAGACAGGATGAATAGGACAGTCAGAATCATCATTGTCCGTATCTCCGTCACAGTCATTATCTATATTATCGTCACATACTTCGGATGCCCCCGGATTAACTAATGCATCATTATCGTTACAGTCATCATCACAGTACCCATCTGTATCATTGTCAGTACAT
The DNA here is from genome assembly GCA_024276465.1 of Deltaproteobacteria bacterium. GTDB lineage: Bacteria > Desulfobacterota > WTBG01 > CAIYCZ01 > CAIRTM01 > JAJRXD01. The sequence continues at coordinate 628 of JAJRXD010000163.1, read as the reverse complement.
TTAACAATTACAGTTGCACATAATTCATAAGAAGTGGATGATGAATAGAGATCATCTGCATAAACTAATACATAGTACCATCCAGCCTCTGTTCCTATGATGTCTACAGTTTGATCAGAACCGACTTGGTCAAACTTATCATCATTATCGCTTTTAGAAGGAAGTCCGTTATATTTTATGTAGAGCTCGTTTTGATTGCTTGCTGCACTTGTGCCGGTGTCATCAAGTGTAACAATAAGATCATTGCCTGCATCAACATGGACCTGATAATAATCAGCAGCACCGTCTCTGTCTAAGTTATCGCTTACACATTCTCCAGATGGGATTTCCTTAGGATTATCATCATCATATGCACAAACTGTATAATTAGTGGATGATGAATAGAGATCATCTGCATAAACTAATACATAGTACCATCCAGCCTCTGTACCAATAATCTCTACTGCCTGATCTGCATTGCCTGTAAGATCAAATTTATCATCGTAATCTGTTCTGGTTGGAAGCCCATTATATTTTATGTAGAGCTCGTTTTTATTGCTTGCTGCACTTGTGCCGGTGTCGTCAAGCGTCACAATAAGATTTTTGCCTGCATCAACATGGACCTGATAATAATCAGCAGCGCCGTCTC
>JAJRXD010000162.1 GCA_024276465.1 Deltaproteobacteria bacterium | reverse complement strand
GTTCACGTGGTCAACTCTGGTGCCCCTGGTTGGCCGGGAGGTGGAGATCTGCGGAGAGGTTTATCCTGGTTATGCAGGAGTAAAAGGCATTCATATTGAGTCCATGTTCTTTGAAGGCGAATATATCGTAGGTAAATAAAAAATTAAATCATGTATAAACGGGACAGTTGTAAATTAGAACCGTCCCGTTTACCCCCCCTGTTCTCCATTGCCGGCACAAACTGTTGCTACTACTGCATGACCCCGGGTTTTTTGAAATTTTTTTATCTGTTCCAGGCTTTAACACCCTCTTTTTTTACTGCCAATTATGGTTTTGTTGCTGCTTTTTCAGGGAAACTCCCGAATCACTTTGCATATTGAAAAAAATTCCTCTCTCGGTTATAAATATATTTATGAAGTACAGGTCTTTTCTTCTTTTTCTTTTTTTTTCTTTTACAGCATTCCTCATCTATTCAAATACTCTTGAAAATGAGTTTCTGTTTGATGATATACCCCTTATTGTTGAAAACCCTCAGATTAAAAAAATCGAAAACATCCCTGCCCTGCTGGGAATAACAGGAAATCGCCCCTGCTACAGACCCATCAGGATGGCCTCCTATATGCTTGATTATCATCTCTTTAAATTAAATCCCACTGGGTATCACATATCAAATATAATTTATCATATTTTAACCTCCTGGCTTGTCTTTCTCATAGTCCGTTTTCTCTTGGGAAATTATACTCTTGCGGCAGCAGTGTCTCTTCTTTTCATGGTTCACCCCGTAAACACTGAGAATGTTGCATATATTTCAGGGCGAAGGGATATACTGTCGACACTCTTTTATCTCCTGGGGTTTTTTGTTTTTTTAAAATACAGAAAAACTAAAAAGTTGTTGTTGTACCCGTGTATTTTTTTAGCATACGCCCTTGCCCTTTCATCCAAGGAAATGGCTGTAACATTGCCTGCAATTTTTTTTCTGTACGATTTTATTGAAAATTTCCCAGCCTTACAAAACAAACAGACAGGGACAAACCCGGTTGTAAACATCCTTGTATGTATAAAGAAAGTGACTAAAAAACAGATTTTTTTCTATCTGCCTTTCCTTATCGGAGCCATTGCCTTTACATATTATAAAACAGTTGTCGCACCCCCATCCCACGGTCATGAATATTATGGGGGGCATTTGTGGACCAATTTTTTTACAGTTGCAAGGATAATCGTTTATTACATCAAGCTATTGCTGCTGCCGGTTTTACTAAATGCTGATTACTCTTTTAATGCCTTTCCTGTCACCACTTCTGTTCTGGATATATCTGCCTGGGGATCAATTGCTTTATTGTGTCTTTTCCTGTGGTTTGGAATAAAAATGTTAAGCAGAAACAGCATGATCTTTTTTTCAATATTCTGGTTCTTTATCACGCTTCTTCCAGTATGCCATATCATACCTCATCATGAGCTGCTGGCTGAGCATTACCTTTATCTTCCCTGCATGGGTATACTTTTTTTAATAGGGATATTTTTATATGATTTTGTTTATAAAAAATCCCATTCTGTTTTTTTCATTTTTCTTGGAATCATTCTTGTGCTTTTTTCTTTCAGAACATATGAACGCAATAATGACTGGAAAAATGCCTTAACCCTGTGGAAAAAAACAGTGGTCACAGCACCGGATTGCGCACGTGCCTGGAACAACCTCGGAGTTGAGTATTTTCTGGACGGTAACATTGAAATGGCAGAAAAATCGTACAGGAGGGCAATCAAAATTAAGCCTGTCTATTCTGATCCTTATCATAACCTCGGCAATGTTCTCGCTGAAAAAACCCGGTTTGACGAGGCCAGGGAATACTATGTTAAGGCATATAAAAACTGCACAATTGAAAGCAAAAAAAGGGGTATTCTCAACAGCTGGGGTATTGTGCATAAAAAAACCGGAAATCTTAAACTCGCAAAACAGCTGTTTACCCGTATCCTCAGAAGCTACCCCTACTATGAAGACGCCCTTATTAATATGGCTGCTGTTCTTCATGCTGAGGGAAAATACTGGCAAGCCTGGAGAACATTGATGAAAGCCCTTAAGGTAGCCCCTGACTCTCCTGAAATTCATAACAACCTGGGAAGTGTTTATAAAAAAACAGGCCATTTGCAAAAAGCAGAGGCAGAGTTCAGAAGGGCTATTGATTTGAGACCTGATTTTATGGAAGCCCATAATAACCTCGGGAATGTACTAAAAGCAGAAGGGCTTTATGACAGGGCTATTGAGTCATACGAGTTTTGTCTTCAATTAAATCCGGACAGTGCTGCAGTATATACAAACCTGGGGAATGCCTTCCGCAAGGCAGGCCGGAATGAAAAGGCAATAACAGCCCTCACCAGGGCGCTGGAGCTTAATCCGCAACTCGCCCTGCCCCACCTCAATCTTGCAATAATATTTATGTCTGAAAAAAAAGATATGAAAAAAGCTCTGTTTCATCTCAGAAAAACCATTGAACTTGACCCGTCAATACCACAGGCAGAAGCAATAAAAGATAAAATTGCTAAACTGGAAAAAAAAGAACAATAAAGGAAACCGCAGTTGGATGGTTAAGCGACCCGTTTTTTCATATGTTAGCATAGCAAAGATCCGGGTCCAGAGGACCCGGATCTTTGCCCCCCCTTAGAGGTTATAAGAAGGATTCTTTATACCCCATTCAGGATCCACCTGAAATGTTATGGAGGCAATATAGGCAAATATCCAGCATTTGTCCTCATACTCCTTTGGAGCAGGATACCCCCACTGAACTTTGAGATGCCATACCGCTGAACGTGTTATTTCAAAACTGCCTGTTCCATCCTCATTTAAAGGAACACTGTCATAAAGAAAATCATCAAACCCCGAAGAACGCCCCTGATCCTGCGCAAAAAAAGATCCGCCCGGTTCTGTCAATGGCTCACCGTTTCTCAGCACAGTAAAATGCACAGTGTCACCTTCTTTATACTCAACGGGATTCTTGTCAAGCATGATCTCCATCTCCTGTCCCACAGGTTCAACAGCTGCGTTGCCTGGTTTGCCCACAGTCATAATAGCCTTTGTCCATTCCCAGTACCTGAGAGAAATAAGCATTTTTTCAATTTCCTCATCAGGATTCTGCATTGTGTCCAGAGGCTCAGTATAATGGTGCCATTTGCCGTCCTTTTTTGATCTGTAGATACTGTAATAACCTGTGGGAATGGATGAGACAAGGCAATATGTCCCTTCTTTTTCACATTCATAGGGAATACTCACAAAACCACTCTGGCTTTCATCAATGTTCCCATGTATAACATTGCCGTCAGGTTCATAGATTTTATAGTCTTTCACCCATTGTTTGCCAAGAGAAAAAACAGGGTCATGGACCGGGAGGTGATGCCCCCATCCAAAAAAGATATTTGTCTTTCTCCCAGAAGGTATGTTGTAGCCAATTGATGACTGGATCCACAACGTATGACAGAAAAAAAACGGAATATATAAAAGAATCTTATCCGTTTCAGAATCAGCAGCCTCCGGGAAAAAAGATTTTTTAACCATGTAAATTCCTGCTATCAACACCAGACAAAACAGCTTTCCTGCTTTCATAATAATCTCCCTGCATCTATTTTCGTTATGTCAAAACAAACCAGAACACTGAGATTTTTTTTAAAAATCAAAGGGTCGGCTGTTTTTCCCTTCTCTCCACTCCGTGATCTCTTACAATATAAGTTCTTTATTTTCTGCTCCAGGTTACATTATCAATTCCTTCCGGAAGGTTCAGAAGTCTCATTCTATGGGGAACAATTTTTATAATTCGGTAATGATATGGCGGAAGTTTTGTAACACCCCTTTTTTTCAGGCTCTGCATTATTCCGATTAAATCCATAATCTCCTCAAAGCGCTTCTTGTCTTTCCTCATGGAAATAACTTCAGCTTTGCCCCAGCATTGAAGCCCGCGAACTCCCATAAGGTTTCTCTTGCCTTTTAGCCTGGAAGAAATTGCATAACAGACTTTTGGATTAACTTTCAGATTTGCAAATTTTCCCCCACCCTCACAAAGTATATAAAGGGTTGTTCCAATATTACGATATCCCAGAGGCGTACATCGCGGAACATCGTTTTTTGATGTTGCAAGAGTAACAGTATCATGCTTCTCAAGGAACTTGATAACCTCTTTTTCAAATTCTTCAGGTTTCTTGAATTTTTTCAACTTAACCCCTGCATCCCTGCAGAATTTCGCAACAATTGGTGTTGTCTTCGGAACCTGTAAACGAGCCATTTCTTCCTCCTTGTTTTTATGAGTTAATTTGTTGAATTTAATACATTCTCCTGGATACCCGTTTGCCTCGGGAATGACGCCTTTCAGTGCTTTGTTCAGGCAACGTTATTATGACGGTTTTTCACCCTAAATATTTTTTTATTCGGGATCTTCCTCCAAATCAAAAGGCCCCAGACAAATACCACGAGATCCATGCCCCCTGCAAGGACAAAAGGGTAGCCCGGACCAACATAATCAAAAAGAAACATTGAAATACTCACTACAATCAGCATTCCGGCTGCCGCAGCCATATTATATCCTCCATAAATGGTTCCAAGCAGCTCTTTTGGAGAATGGTCTGCAATAAGGGCATAGCTGGACAGGGTGGCAGCTCCTGTTCCAAATCCCCTGACTGCCACAGCCATTACTGCCAGTGATGTGAAAGGACTTTCCATCAATCCGAGAATAACAAATGAGATCCCTGAAAGAAACAGCCCTGTCATAAGTGAGCCTTTTCTCCCAAAACGGTCAACAACAAATCCACCAACCATGTAAACAACAAGGGACATGCAGGCCCCCCACGAAATAGTATTTGCCGCGTCTTTTGTTGCATCAGCAATGGTCATGGAAAACTGCCTGGCAACTGCAACACTCCAGGCAAAGAAGAAGTAAACCTGCACTGAAATGTCCGATTTTTCCACAAAGGCAACAGCATAAGAAAAGAGCAGGACAGGACTTTTCCTGACAATGGGCCAGGCTTCCCTGAAGTTCATGAACGATCTCTTCATTGTTGCCCAGATGCTTGACCATTTCAGAATCACCTTTTCACGACCAGGGGCCAGATCAGCTGTACCGAACCAGGCCAGTACAAAAACACCAAGACTTAGCCACACCCCTAACAAAATAAAGTTCTGAATGCTGAGGGTTTTACTCAGGGGCCCAAGTATACGATAAGCCAGGAATGCTCCCAGGGCCATTGTAAATCCATAAAGGGAAGAAATACGTCCCCTGCAGTGGGGGTATGTATAGTCAAAAAAAGTTGGAAGAAGCTGTGGGGTCATTATCTGTATTGAAAATGCAATTACAATCCTGGCTGCATACATCAAAATAATAAGGTTGATTCCTATTAAAGAGGCCATTGCCGGAGTAAAGGCAAAATAAATATAAGAAACTGCCGATACCAGGGCTCCGATCAGAAGAAGACTTTTCCTTCCGAAACGATCAGACATGGCCCCAAACACACCCACAAAGGTAATGCGTATGATGTCATAGGTAATACCCATGGAACCTGTTACCCTGCCTAAGTGCTTGCGGCTAAGCCCTGCAATTTCCATCAAATACCGGGGAACAATAATTGACCACAGCTGAAAAGTTAACTGAAGAAGAAGCATGAGGGCAATCATGGCCAGCACATTGCGCCATTTGGCAGCTTCTGTCAACTCAACACCGAAATATTTCCGACTGTTTTCTGTTATGCTGTCATTTTGCATATATATCCTTCTTCACCAAACAGTTATTTTTTTACAGCCCTGGTTAATTTTTCATGCAATTCAGGGCGTTCAGCCCTGATAATGTCCATATTGTTAGCTACAATGAGCTGGGGAATTCCCAGTGTCCCCTCAAACCGGCGGTAAATATAGTCCACCTCTTCATCAGTGCATAACCGGTTAATAGGATACAAACCCTGATTCAGCTGAAGGTATTCAGGGGTGTTAAATGCAAATGACTTCTGCCACCATTTAATATATTCCCCATAAGCTTTTTGCCCATTAAGCTCCTTTATAATTGCCCTGGCTGCCTGAAATCCGCAAGCCATGGCACCCTGCACCCAGGTCTCTGACGGAGCCCCTGCATCACCTGCAACAACCACATTTCCCTCAACCGGTTCTTTTACCGGAGTAAGAGCCCCTCCTTTGCGCCCAACCGCCCCCTCTTTTTTTATCAGCCGGGCATTGCGAAACCATGGCGCAAACATCGAATCACTGATAAACCTGTCAATAACTGTAACCGGGCATAACTCTCCCACTGCCATTGCTCCTACAACACTGGTATTATCTGCCCCCATACTCAGCATAATATTGCCATGGGGATTAATGCTTGGAATAGTAAAACTAAGAAAGGATGAGTCTGGCAGATCTGTTTCAACCCCCTCCATAATATAATGAACAAATTTTCTGCCGCTTGGAGCAAATCTCCTGCGTTTTTTATTCAGCCCGAGGCTCTCTACGATTTTTGACCTCTTGCCATCAGCCGCAATTGCTGCCCTTGCTTCCAGCACCTGTTTTCCTGATTTTGTCTCTATTGCTACCCTTACTCCGTTTCCTGTGTTCTCTGCACCAAGCCCGATAACGTCCTGCTGAACCCGGGCACCTGCTTTCTGTGCCTCAGCAAGAAGATCTGACGCCAGCGCTTGTTTTTGAAAATAGAATCCCCATACCCTGTCATTCAGCTTATACCTGTGTAATTGATGTCCGGATGGAGAGTGTTGAATCCAGTTGAGGTAAGGCCTTAGACAGCCCGTAAAATTAACTGCGCAGCCTGGACCGTGAAAAACAAACCTTGCTTTATCACCTGTAACTTCAACGGATACAGGCTCAATATAACCATCTTTTCTGGTCTGGCCTGTTTCTGACTTCCCGGCAGGTGTAAGCTTTCGAAGATAAAATATCTGGGTACAGGCGCGGTTAATTTTCGCAATATCTTTTCTGCGTTCAATGAGAAGAACTTTCAGTCCCTCTTCAGCTGCTGTCTTCGCAGCCATTAGCCCGCATGGGCCTCCGCCTGCAACAATCAAGTCATATTTCATAATGTTTTCTTCATATGATACCTAAATTGAACGATTCTAAAAAAACATGATTTCACAAACACCAGCTTAGTGTAACAGCATTGAACGGATTTAAGCATTACAAAAGCTTCACCTGGAGGGTGAAGCGTAATGCTTGCCTCGGAAGCAGACATGGATGTCTGCTGAGAATGAGTGAAATGCCGTTACTCTAAGCTCTGTCTTTATCTGAAAAATCGTTCAGCTCAGGTGATAATTAGTTAAGTAAGCTCAGGAACAAATATTTTTTTTGCTTTCCTCGCTGCAACAACAGGTTCATAAAAATAATATTTCCTGACTGCCTGAATAAGTCTCAAACGGGTTTTTCCCTTAATAGTTCCTCCCGGGCGATTCATCATTTCCGATGACGTTTCATCAGGTTTGAAGCAGCCTGTCTCAAGGTACTCTGAATATCCAAGTGCATCCACCCTGAAAACCTCTGCCTCAAGCAGGGACTCCAAAAGCTCTTCACCCCCGCCTTCTTTGTCCTTCGATTCTATAAGGCCTTTGTTTTCCATTTCAGTCAGAATGTCGTCCACCTCCCTGTTCCTGCAAATAACATCATTCCACCCCCATTCCTCTGACATGGTCTTTCCAAACGTAACGTCTGAGAGCCTTGAAGTATAGGATGGGTAACACAGGAGGCATCCCATGTTAAGCGCATCATAGCTGCTGTTTCCATCCGGAATTTCCTTCACAGTTCCGTCGGGAAGCTCGACTGATGGAATACCCATCTTGTAGAAAAATCTTTTAATGTTGTTCTCTTTCAAACCAAGCCGGTCAAGCTGAAGCTCAACGCCGTTATGGTTGTTGCAGAAAAAGCAGTTGAGACCTATAAGAAACCTGATGTTCCCAACAAGCTCCCTGCCGCGCTTTTTCGAGACTTTACCGTGTTGCGCCATAAACTGTGCTTTCCTTACAGCCTCAAGGTGACAGGAATTTCCAACAAAGGCAATTCGCTCACCTTTAGCAGGAAGCCGGGCAAGAACCGGATTCACAGTTGGTTTTGTAAATGAGCAGGACACAACATCTTCCGGTGTTGAAGCCATCCGTGGTTTAGGATGGGCGCAGAACGTCAGATCGTGGCACTTATCTGTCAGAAGGGCAGCATCTATTAATCCATGTTCAAGAAGATACTTAACAAATGAGGTTGTAGTTCCTCCACTGTATGAAACCCTGCGGATGGTTTCATCAGAAGACCTTGCCAGATAAATCCGTGTAAAAAACCCGATAAAACTGTCATGATTTTTTGCATGATTTTTTTCGGCAAGGTCCTTTTCAATTTCAGTATAAGGCATGGCTACCCTGGGACAAAGCTCTGTGCAGATTCCACATTCATTACAGGCATCTAAAACAAAGGGTATGGATTAATCTCCAATTTTAATGGCATTTTTCGGGCATGCTGCAACACACATCCCGCACCCGCTGCATGCTTTGCTTTCAATAATTTTATTAATATTTTTCATAGAGCAAATTCCTTTCAATCAATTAAATTACAGACAATTTACAAATCAGATTTCCTGCCCCGGCCTCATCAATCACGACAGTGTGCTTCCATAGCTTCCAGCAGGCTTCGCATGGTAAACTTCTTCGGTACAATATCAACATTCAAGCCAGCTTCTGTGCCGGTTTTAGCTGTGAATGTACCCATATAGGCAATGGTATACTGATTCAACACCTCCTTCGCTTTGTCAATCTGATCAAGCAAACTGAATATTTCAGCAGAACTGGTAAAAACAATAATATCTATTTCACCATTAAGGAGCATATTTCTTTCAATTTTTTTATTATCCCTGAGAGCAACAGTACTGTAAACCTCAAGGCGGTCCGCTGTCATGCCGATACTTTCCAGGCTCTTTATAAACTCAGGCACAACATATGGTTCCTTTACGCCGCTCACATGAGGGCAGGGAACAAGCACACGTCCGCTGTTAACACCGCTCCTGACAAGCTCATCAACTATTCCCCTGGGACTCATTTCCTCCGGAACCAGGTCTACCTTAACTCCATTTTTTTCAAGAAGAATTGAATCTGCCGTAAATGCAGCAAGCCTGGTGTTTTTAACAGCCCCGGGATCAAGCCCCAAAGACTGGAATCTTTTGCAGAATGGTTCCACACCGTTTTCACTTGTAAATGCCACCCAGTCATAGTCAGACAGACTGAGAATGACCCTGTCAAGTTCACCGTAGTCAGGCATGGGCCATATCTCAATCGTAGGCATCCATACTGGCCTTGCACCCCGCTGGATCAGCAGATCTCCCAATAAAGCCGCATAGTTTCTCGGTGAGGTAAAAAGAATATGTTTCCCGTAAACAGGTAAATCATGTTTGGAAACCAGCTTTTGGTCAAAATCTATATTTTTACATTCTTTCATTTTCCCGCCTCCTGTAACTATTATAAAAATTGCTTCAATCTTTCTTTGGTTGCCACATGCTTTTTTCTTTCCTGCGGGTTAGTTTGCGATAAATGTCAGGCCTGTCTTTCCTGATAATTGGAAGTATTTCATCAACAATAACCGCTGGTATGCCAACTCTGTCCCTGAGAAGACTGAAGACATAATCAAGCTCCTCATCGTTACACTCCCGGTTTAAGGCATAACCTTCACTCAATATCCTGAAATAATCGGGAGTATTAAAGGAGAAGGCATTCTGCCACCAGTTTATATATCTCCTGTACCCTCTTCTGCCCTGCCTTTCATCCTCTATGGATTTGACTGCCTGGTACCCGCAGGCAACTGCGCCCTGGATCCAGGTTTCTGTAGGAGCGGCTGAATCACCTGCTATCACCACATTGCCGGCTACAGGTTCCCTTACAGGAGTCCTTAAAATATTTGTAAAATGAAGCGTCTTAACAACCCGGGCATTACTAAGCATTGGCTTAAACACAGGGTGTTCGTAAAGTTTTTCATACAATGTTGGTCCGGCCGTAATTGAATTTCTGTTTTCCGACATCATGCCTATAATGACATTCCTGGCATAAAAGCTGGGTATTGTAAAAGTCAGAAGGGACGAACCAGGCAGGCTTGTTTCAAGTCCTTCTATTATGTACCAAATTCCCTTAGCATACTTTCCGGAAATTACCTTGCGTTTCTTTTCCAGGCCAAGACTCTGATTTATTCTCGATATTATCCCTTCTGCAACAACAGCATTGCCTGCTTCAAATGTTTTCTGCCTTCCTGTGCGCTCTTCTCTGACTAAAATCCTGACCCCTGTTTTTGTGTTTTCTGCAGCAATTCCTGATGATTCCCGCAACACTTTCACCCCGGCTTTTTCAGCAGAGGAAAGCAATCCCGCCAAAAAAGCTTCTTTGTCATAATAGAAGCCCCATATTTTATCATTGAGCTTAAATCTGTGAACCTGATGCCCTGAGGGGGAAACCTGTATCCAGTTAAGATAAGGCCTGATAGGTCCCCTGTATCCAACTGAAAAACCTGGTCCTGTAAAATTGAACTGCGCTGTTTCAGCACCAACATCAACTGTAACAGGTTCCATGTAGGTTTTACCGCTCGCAAGAGGGCTTATTCCCCTGACATAGAGGATCTGAAGACAGGAACGGGTAATGCTGGTAATCTCTTTTTTTCGTTCAATGAGAAGAACTTTCAGTCCGTCTTCAGTTGCTGTCTTCGCAGCTGTTAAACCGGCAGGCCCTCCACCTACGACAATGAGGTCATATTTCATCTTGCTACAATGCTTTCAGCTTCTTTATCAGTGTGTCAACAGCACTGTCTTTCAAGAGATTATATGCCTCCTGCACTAAAGGCAGACTCCCATCCCTTTCATACCTGCCAAGAACCGAACCAGTAATAATTATGCGTGTACCCCTGAAATCAAAATCACTTCGGTAATTGTGAAGTATTTCATGTCCGCCATGAAATTCATGCTCATAATCAATGCCGTCTAATTCAAATGCCCAGTGGCGCAAGTGTTCAAAAAGATCTATTGTCTCATTTGTAAAATAGTATGGCTGAAAAATAATAACATCAAACCCTCTGTGAAGATAATCCACCATCCATTCCATAGAAGACATCTGCCATGAATCAGGGTGATTGTTAAACTCGTTCATCCCGAAATGATATTCGGTTATCCCTTTTCTTAAATTCGGAAGTTCTTTGTCATAAAGCCTTTTGAGATTTTGGCGAACACGTTCCATATTAAGCCCAATAGCATCTTCTTCGCCGTTTCCAGGAGGATAGCCATGTTCACCCAGAATAATTCCCACCTTTGCATCATCTGGAATCTCACAGGTCTCTATCTCATTCCGGGTCATTCTGTAAACTGACTCTGCAAAACCAGGATGAACTCCTTTCAGGTCTCCTTCAGTTGTATATACAATCGACAGAGGCAGCTTTGTTCCGGTATCCTTCTCCACCAGTTCAACAGCTTCCTTAACCTCTTCCCATATTCCCTTGGTATCTTCAAAGTCAGAAAGGTCGGTAATAAAATCACATAAAACAATACCTGTGATTTTATTCTCTGTAAGATGTCTTTCAATCATTTCTTTTAAATATGCCGGTTTTTTACCAATAATAAGAGAGTGGACATCCCACGGCATATCAAATCCATTCTTCGCAAGGTCTGCCATAATGTCCTTAAAGATCATCTGGCTCTGATCCCAGCCTCTCATACCTCCCAGGGAGTCAAACTGCCAATAGTAGCTGATCACGCGCGCTGCAAAAACTTCAAAAATATCAGGCATCTCATTGGGCAGCCCCATTTCCGGGATATGATACCCTCTGAGTACTGTACCCAGTTTTGTCTTGGTCTTTTCAATCCAGATAGCCGTAGAAATCATATCAGTGTATGTCTTGCCTTCACAGCCTGGTCCGGTTTCCCTCCCCAGAACATCAACCAGTTTCTCAGGCACATATTCATCCAGCCCCTTATCAAGCTGGGTAGGATCAATCAGTACAGCAAACTGATCAACTTCCTTTAAAAAGCCGGGGACAAAGCCATAGTGCATTAAGTGGCTCATAATATTTTCAGAAAAGACATAGGCTTTTTCGTACATCTCAGGCGTCCATGGCTGTCTTCGGTTTTCAATTTTTGGTTCATAAACCCCGGCAAACAAAAGGAGTGGCTTTGTGCTATCAAATTTTCCGTTAGTTACAATCACATTTGTATAAAATGATGCAAGTACAGCATTGTCATCTTCGTCTTTTTTCCCGATTGCTTCTGCCCTGAGCGTAATAATCCTGTGCTGTATCTCTGAAGTATCATAGTTCACAATGCATGGTGTTTTTTCAAATTCAATTTTTTCACCATCAATACTGAGAATAATTTTTTTCAGGTTTTGTTCCAGATCTTCATTACCAGGTCTAATTCTTAGTTCAACCTGCATTATACCGCTCACCTGCGAAGCACTTGCAGGCTTTACAAATTCCAGGGGATTTGGTTTATGCATAGTCACCGGCGCAATAACACCAGGATGCTTACCAATCAGTTCTGGGATCTTTGAAACTTTCGGGTCATAGTCAGTCCTTGTAATATCAGTTTTCCCGCTACAGTTTGGCCTCATCTTTTTTCCTCCAACAAGTTAATTTTTTCTTTCCCACTTCTGATATATACCGGCCTTTTCTTTAGGCAGATTAGTGTCAAAATAAATAATACTTGCAGGAGTTATCCTGACAAGATTAAAGCGAAGTCTGGCTCGCAGAGGAGTCAGTCTAACCGGCTTGTATTTTGCAACAAGTTCAGCAAACTGAGGATCGCTTGATCTGACAATTTCTGCACTTCCCCTTACCTGAACACTCATCCATTCCTTTTTAAATGTTTGTTCTTTCTGGCTTCCGACAGCTTCCATCCTCTAAAACTTACTGCGCAAATGCGGGGGTTCTGTTTAATGTGCATCAATTTTTCAGTACCCTTCTCACACAGAACATAAAAAACTTTTTTTTCTTTGTCCAGAACCATATCAACTGTTGTTGCAGTTGGTTCATTATTGTATACTGTCGTTAATACAAATCGCTCGCGCCCCGGCAAAAATGCAACTATCTTTCTCCAAACCTCATCATTCGGCAGCTGATGATAATTAAGCATAAACTGTTTCGTTGAGTTTGTAACAGCATCAAACCCAACTTCATGGCATTCCACACACACCATCCCGCGGGCATACTCTGGATGGTTTTCTGTTAAAACCTGGTCTGCCTTGATGGGTGGTCCTTCCATAACAGTCGCCTTTACACCCATCTCTCCTGCTCCAACATCAATTTTTTTATATTCTTTCCTGTCTCCAGCCTGACAGGCTGACAGCGTACTTGTAACAGTCAGCACAGTAACTGCACAAAAAATCAAAAATTTTTTCATCTTGAATTTATCCTCCCTGGGGTTAATGTACCTTGATAACCCCTTTCAGGTTTTTGTTGTTAATAATATTAGCCCATTCGACATTTCTTGGCTTAAACTGGTATTCATATTCGCCCTTCTCAATAAAACAGAGGCTGGCTGTTGCACCTGCTTTTAAAATGTTCGATTGATACGTTCCGTCTTTATCTGTTATAAAATTTGTTGGCTGCCGGCATGCGGTTGTAATCCTGCTTCCGGTAAATTTTATCTGTACAGGATCACGAAAATAACTTACCCATATTACTGTGGTACCACGCGCCACTATTACTGTACTGGGAACAAGGCCCTCGTTGTCAAGAATCCGTACAACTTTGTGGCCAATCTTCAATTCCTTTGAGATATCCTGACCCCATGCCGAAAAAACAAAAAACATCAGTAGCAGCACTGCAAACACCGACCTCAAAAATATACTGTCCAGGGTCTTAATTGCCAAATTTCTTTTAAATAATTCCGGAATAAAATATTTTTTTGTAATGCCTTGTCTTTTCATAGGCACCTCCCTGAAAAAAATGTGCTTTTAATAAAAAATCACCCTGCGTAAAATCCATTTTGCGAAGCTTTGCCTGATATATTTTGAATCTTCAAACAATAGACCGGACTGTTTTCAGGTTGCCTGGAAAACTGTTGTCCCATCTTTTTATACTTTTCCATATCCCTGTTTAGTCTTTGTGCAAGCATCACAAACGAATCATATATATTTTGCGGTTCAGTTACCCGTTCAATTCTGCCCTCTACTATGGCGGCGGACCACCTCTGCCTGGGAAGATCAGCCTTGCAGACTTTGTAAGCAACATTAGGGTTCCGGCTGATGCAGTTAGAGGCTTTTCCAGAAGGGTTGATTATAAGGTAAATTGATTCGTTATGGATGAAGTGCGAAACTTCCACGCCATATGGCTTGTCTTTGTTAACAACAAGAAGTGTACCCCAGTCGCACTTGTCCAACAGCATCTTGATTTCATCATTGCTCAGGTCTTGCATAGTGTTTTCTCCTGTATGTATTCAGATTTGATGTCAGAAAAAGAACGGGTAAAGCCTTGTCCTGCAATTTCCTTCTGCAAAAATTATCAGCGGTTGGCAAACCCTGCTTTTATTCTCGGTTTCAGAATTTCTTCCTCCGGCATTTCCCGTACCGCTGACAGCTTTTGCAGAATCTGCGGTCTCTCCTGCCGTATGGTCGGCACCATACGGCCAAACAGGGATCCGATGTTTCTAACAATTTGATAAAACTTCATTGTAGCAGGCAGAGGTTCTTTGACAAGAGACCCAAGATAATCAAAATCATCCCTTGACAGAATCTTTTTCAAATCCCCCATGGATTTTCCACCCTTCCCAAGTGGGCCATAATAAAAAGTCTTATACCACTGCAAATATTCATTAATTCTGTCTTTATCATCTGCCTTGTCTCGAAGTGAAAGCGCAACAGCGTTTGCAGCTTTCCTCCCGGGCATTATAGCACCCATTATGCTGGTTTCCTGCCGCCAGAAAGCATCTCCGGCAAGAAGAACTCTGTGCTTGTAAGGAATTTCTATCGGCTCGAACATATTAACCACACAAGCTGTCTTTCGTTTCATCATCCTGGCCTTTTTAAACCATGGGGCAAAAGCAGGTTCTTTCATAAAATTTTCGAGTCCCTGCTCCAAATTCAGGGAAGGGTCATAACCACCGGAAGATATGTGAAACTGACCCTCCTCAGGTCTCCGACACATTGACATACTTGTATCCAGACCCATGACCATTACCATGGCATCAGGGTCAGGTGGTTCAACTCCCTCAAAATCCCAGGCACAAACAACATAGGTGCCCATAAATTTTCTTTTTTTGTTAAAACCAAGCAAGCGGGCAATTCGTGAATTTGCTCCATCTGCAGCAATCACATAACGTCCGAAAAACTCATCTCCATCTGAGGTTGTTATGGTCACACCGTCATCTGCGGTTTTAATATCACAGGCATTTTTATTGTTAAATATCTCAACCTGGTTTTTCCTGGCATCATCTATAATTCCACCTGCAAGCTCACCTTTGTCAATGACCACCCCTACCCTTCCGGCATTTCCAAGTTTCCTCTGCTTTTCACAGTCACCCATGATTACCCTGTTGCCTCCAGGTGTATAAAGATGGAATCCATAAATATTTGCCCATGGCCCTCTGTAAGCAACGGTAAAGCCGTTCCCTGGAAAGCAGAACGTGCTGGCACTGTCGTTAAAGTATATTAGATCTCCAAAATTTTCCTCTCCAACACCTATTGCTTCTGTGCATGACCGCCGCATATCAGTCATGTTTTTTTTTCTTTCAATCAGAGCAGTTTTTATCCCAAGTTCACCTGCTGTTTTTGCTGCCATGGCTCCGGCAGGGCCTGCCCCTACAACAACAAGCTCGAATTTTTTAACAGCCATGATCTTTCTCCTTCTCCATAATTTATTCATAATCATAACCAAAACATCGCTCTGGCATGATTAAGTCTGTTATTAAAAATCTACCAGTCCAAATTCAGGCACATCATATGTTAGCCCGGAAAGCATGGTCCAGGTCTTACCACCATCTTCGGTTTTTACAACAGCCCCACGCGCTCCTACCACCCATCCGTTCATCCGGTCAGAGAAAGAGATGTCATGAAGCCAAAAACGGGTTTTTATTTTGTCCTTCATCTGTTTCCAGGTAATACCAGCATCTTCTGATAACAGGTATGTTCCTCCACCACCTACAATCCAGCCACGCTCTCCTGTTATTTTTATGTCATACAAAGGATCTTTCATGTTAAGACTCCCGCCCAGGTCAATCCAGGTCTTGCCGCCATCTTCAGTGCGCAACAAAACCCCTTCCATTCCCACAACCCATCCCATCCTCTTATCAATAAACTTTACACCATACAGGGCCAGGGGGACGTCCCCCCAGGGGTCATTTTCATTTACAAAAAGTGTCTGGGGCTTCTGCTGGACCCAGTTATCGCCACCATCAGTGGTGTGATAAATACGGCCAAATTCACCCGCTATCCATCCAGTGTTTTCATCTATAAAGCACACGGCATTAAAGTTGGCATCCTCTGGTTTGCGTTTTGACACCCATGTTTTTCCTCCATCTGAGGTATGAATGGTTGTTCCCATATTGCCAACAGCCCACCCGTTAGTCTCACTGACAAAACAGAGGTCAAAAAGATGTTCCTTTGTTCCACTGTCCTGGCGAACCCAGTTATTTCCACCATCATCTGTATTAAGCACCAGTCCATATATTCCACAAATCCATCCCCTGCTTTCAGTAACAAACTCAGCTGAACAGAGAAGATCTTCTGTTCCGGAAACCTGTCGCACCCAGTTTTTGCCTCTGTCCGGGGAGTGAAATATACTTCCGTAGGCCCCAACTGCCCAGATATGGTTAAGACCCCCGGTCTCAACACCATGAAGGTTTGAAGCAGTAATTTTATACATCCTCGGTGGAGGCTTTGCAGTTACTCCTATTTTGCCCTTACAGCCTGCTGAAAAAAACAGCAGGAGCAAACAGGAAACTGTAATATTTATTTTTTGGATTTGTGACTGCTTAAACATACTGTTTTTTCTATAAATTTTGGTTTAAAAATAGCGATAAAACTGGGCACAAGAAACAACGCTCCCAGCACATTGAAAAAAAGCACAATGGCAAGCAGTGCACCCATTTCCGCCTGGAACTTTAAAGCCGATGTAAGCCAGGACATCAGACCAACAGTAAGGGTGGCTCCTATTATCACTATAGCCCTGCCATTGTTAATGATGGCTTTGACAACAGCAGTGTTGATGTCCGGAACCGTCTTGCGCTCTTCCTGAATACGGCTGATCAGGTAGATACCATAATCAACCCCCAGCCCAATGCCGATGGATGAAATAGGATAGGTGCTCACTGTAAGGCCGATTTGATAGGCTCCCATAAGCGCAAACGTTATAACATTGGAGATGGCAAGCGGTATGGTAAGAATCAGTCCTGCAACAATGGACCGAAAATTAATGGAACAGAAAACAAACAGGCCCAGAAGTGCAAAAGAAAGGTTCAGCATCTGGGCTGATTCTATCTCCTCACGTACAGCTGCCTGAACCCCAAGGGTACCGCCTGCCAGAAGGTATTTCCCCTTTTCAAGATGTTCCTTTTCAATAAATTCTTTTATATGCTTCATGACACTTCTCAGTGTCCTTGGCATTTTGTCACGGCAATAGACAATAATGTTGGCACCGCTTATATTATGGCTGACAAATTTGCTCCAGTCACCCGGCCTGCTTCTGTAAAGAAGGCCTTTAAGGCAATAGGACAGATCAGCCGGTTCATGCGGAAGGAAATAATAATTGGGGTCACCATCCCGGATACCACTCCACAATGCAGGCAGCTGATTTACGATTGACTGGACAAACATGACTCTCCGATGCCGTAAAACATGTCTCTGAAACCTGTCCATGGACTTGATTATGTCCGGATTCTCAAGGGACCATTGCCCCCCACCGGTATCCATAATAATGTATAAAGGATTTAAAAGAGGCATACTGTAAGTTATGCGGAGTGCGTCCTTGTTATAGCGGTGATCCGGCCAGAGAATAGATGATCCTGGAATAAAATCTCCTACTTCGATCTTGCGGGCAAAGAAGAAACTCACCGTTACTACCAACACAGCAATCACAATCACCACCCATTTTCCATTTCCAACTATCCAGCTGCCAATCCGGGAAAGGCTTCGTTCCATCAGCCCTGGTTTCAACAATCCTTTTTGCCTCAACTCATACTGTTTTACAAGGTTATTCGACACAGGCACCATGGACAGCATCAGAGGTGTAAGGATTAGGGCGATTATGAGTGTTGGTATAGTCCAGAGAACACATACAAGCGATATCTGCTGTAGAATTGGGATGGCTGCGAGAGCAACGAGAGCTATGCCAAACGAGTCAGTAACAATACCTGTTACCCCGGCCGCAAACATGGACGTTATAACATTACGGGCAGCAGCCCTGCCATCACCCAACTTCAGATATTCTTCAGTATAGCGAACCATTTTCTGCATCCCATGCCTGGCAGTCATCAGTGAAATCAGGAAGGGCAGTACCAGAATCAGAGGATCAAGGTGGTATCCCATCATAGCCATGATTCCAAGGCCCCAGACAGCGCTGACGCAGCCGCTGACCAGCGGGATTACCACACCCTGCAAAGACCTGAAACAGGCATAGGCAATAAGAATTATGGCTATAACTGTGATACCAAGAACTTTAATAACATCCGCATTATGATGCTTTATGAATCCTAAATGCATTGGTTCGCCGGCAATATTCAGGATGTGGTTATCATCTTCAACCTCCTTGCGAATCTGTGAAAGGTCATAAAAAATCTTTTCAAAATCGAGCCTCTCTTCATAAAAATCAACAGTAATAAGCGTCTTCTTACTGTCCATTGACACATATGGTCCGTAATAACGGGGGCTGCTGTAAACCCGGTGACGGAGCAGATCCATCTCTTCTCTGTTTTTGGGAACTCCAGGAAACATCAGATATTCAAATCCTATCTTTCCTGAGGATATTTCGGCATATTTTGCTCTGCGCGTTGCAATGGAACGGATTTTATCCCTGGCCACCCCGGGGGTTTTTCTTAACCGCTCTGTTATGTATTTAACCTTTGAAAGGGTTTCCTGGTTGAAAATATCCCCTCTTCGTACCTGAAGCATCAGAAGCACCTGATTTGCTCCTCCATACTGCTTCCGGATCTGGTTATGCACCTTTATATACGGGTGGTGCTGAGGAAGAAGGTCCTCAAAATCGGTTTTCACGGTTAAGTTCTTGAGTTGAAATCCGAAAAAAGCAGTCACAAGCACCACACCTGCAAGTATTAACCAGCGATATCTGTCAATTAACTCAGCAAATTTTTCCATTAACATTTAAAATTATATCATTGTTGTCCAAGAACGAGATTGCCATCCCGATATTCATCGGGACAGGCGCCTCATGGCCTCGCAATGACAATGCAAAGCAAAATCAAACAGTTAATGTCATTGCGAGGGAGGTATCCCGCTACTGCGGGAAAGCAATCT
>JAJRXD010000161.1 GCA_024276465.1 Deltaproteobacteria bacterium | reverse complement strand
CTTCTTTGAAAAGTATCGTAAATCCGTGGGGTCAGGTCTTTCATCGTGACAGTTTCCCTCTATTCGGCTTACAATATACTTTAGCTTTTTATTTTTTTTCAGCTTATCCCTTAATCTTTTTCGACACTGACTCACTGCGCGGTACTGGGTCGGACCGAGTTTCCTGATTTAATCAATCTCTCATCCAACATTTGACATCGAATTTGAATTAAAAAAAACGGGGTCAGACTTGACTATTGACATTTCGTTGCGTGATGTTGCTACTATTATGAGACAGTTAATAACATGGGGATAGGATACTTTTTTATGAAGTATATCGGCGATACTTGATTCCTGGATACAATCATATTTCGTAATCAACAACGTTCCATGCACAATTAAATCGTAGCGGTATCGAATCTGATATAATATATTCAGGAGACGGGGGTATGCATTGACAAGAATTTTGATCTTCTCCTTTGGAACCCCCTTTTGCCTACGAAAGTAGTGTTAAAGGCAGTGTATGGGGAGTATAAATAATGCCTCATCTGGATATACGCTATTAATATTAAAATATATAGTATATCCTCCCCCGTAATTTACTGATGTAATATATATCCGTTGGAAGAGTCCATGTAAAAACGATATAAAAAGCATCAAGAGTGATTGTGTAAGGAGTTGTGGATGGAAAGACAGGTAACATTAAGAGAAATAATAGATTCAATCAAATCTCTGAAAGAAGATATAAGAGAGAAATATAGAGCAGAGGTTGTGGGAATATTCGGCTCATTTGTTCGTGGGGAAGAAAAAGAGACGAGTGATGTCGATGTTCTTGTGGAGTTTAGTGCAGATGCAGACCTTTTTGATTTTGTTGGACTCTCCATCTTTCTCGAGGAAAGACTGGGCAGAAGGGTTGATGTTGTCCCTCGTGATACAGTTAGAGCTGAGTTGAGGGAGATAATATTAGAGGAGGTTGTTCCTGTATGAGGGAGTCTAATTTGTTGCTCAAAGATATCCTGGAAGCAATTTCCGCAATTGAGAGATTTGTAGAACGAATAAGTTTTGAGGATTTTATAAGTAATGATGAAAAGTCAAGCGCAGTAATAAGAAAGTTCGAGATTATAGGTGAGGCAACAAAGGGTTTACCAAAGGATTTAAAGGACAAACACCCGGAAATCCTCTGGAAGGAAATGGCAGGTTTCAGGGACAAATTAATCCACTTTTATTTTGGTGTAAAATATGAATTGGTATGGCAGGCGATTAAGAAACGGCTTCCCCAGATAAAATCTTTGATTCAAAAGATACTGGAAGATCAATGAATAAATGTCTTTATTATAATAGTCATAGGGAAAAAGCCAAGGGCGGGAATCAACAGGCTGCTCCGTGTCCGTGGGGTCAGGTCTTTAATCGTGACAAAGAGAAGAATAAGAAGACAGCCCGTTAAAAATTGACATTATTTCAGCCACTTCTCAATTCCAGCAAAAAAATGAACAACCCCTCCGTGTCCGTAGGGTCAGGTCTACACCTTAAACGGTAATAAGGTTCCGGGATCGCAAAAAAGTATAAGATACCTAAAATGAGCGAAAAAGAACTTGATGATTTTCTTTGATTGACGATATTATTAAGGAGATGAAAAAGGGATAGTGGTCTAAGCCTTGCTTCTCAGCAAAGCGCATGGCATATAGGTCTAAGGCAAAAGGTTCGAGGCTTTAGGTGTACGGCGTAAAGGCTGAGGTTGACGCACTATCCAAAAACTTCTTTGAAAAATACATCCTTATCAAGTTGCGATTGCCATAGACGATGTCTTTTTACCGATTCAATACGTTTTTTTGCAGGCAAAGACAAAAATCTGCTTGTTTCTACAGGACCTAATTTATCCATCAGAATATCTATGGCTTTTTTAATAAGCTGGTCTTCGTTTATGTATTGACTTTTTTTCATTTTAAATCCTCCATTATACAGAACTCAATTGGACTAACGGCCAAAATATTTATGTTAATCTTATTGCATTTAATCAACAACTTATCATCACATGTTATAAAAACATCAGATGTTGCTTCAGCAAATGCAAGATGCGTAGCATCCGCGATACCAAATTTCAAAGAAATAAAATATTCCGCTCTTTTTTTAAATACTGGAAGATTGCATGATGAATTTGTGCCAAACTTATTTAGTAAAGTTACTAACTCAGTCTTTTCGTGGATATCATCAATATCATCTATTTCTTTTAAATGAACAGGAGAAACCATCATTTTATAATTCCCATTTTTTATACTCTGAAGAATCATATAAAAGGCATCAGTTTCAAGCCTAATCCGCATAATGCTTTGATCATCAAGGGGTCTGCAGATGGTACATACATCAAGATAAAGTTTTTTTGTTTGCAATTATTCGCCTCGTATCGGTTAACGTTGTGTTTATTTTAACCTATTTATCAGAACAAATGGCAATAAACCTGAACATTTGCACAGAGATTCAAAAGCAATAGAGGAACTTGATTGATTGCCGGTGTGTTTGCCTTTGTTACAATTTTAAAACCTGCTTTTCTGAATGCCCTGACAGCACGATCCGCATAGACATCTGTAAAGAGCATGCTAAGCAGGCACCTCTACTTCATAGACGGTGGCATCTTTTGTCTCGTCAGCTATCATATGGAGGTATGTCTTAATGGCATCTTTAATGTTTTCAATGGCTTCTTCTAATGTATCGCCTTGGCTGTGGCAACCAGGAAATACAGGACAATGTGCATCATATCCATATTCAGTTTCATTAATAACAACTGGGTATCTCATCAGATTGTTCTCCATTTTTAAATATAATGTTGAAATTTATACAGGATATTTTGGTAATTATGTGATATTGAGCATTAATAATATAAAATAAGGTTCCGGGGTCAGAACATAAAGGGGAATGGTATAATTGCAAAGTTGTTTTTGCGCGGTCTCTTAGTATAAATAATATTAGTCTAATTCAGATTAGACTAATATTATTTGAGTGCGAATAAAAGGCATTGTCTCTCGTTATTTATCTATTCTTGATAGCATCCAGATAACGAAAAAAGAAATTCCTGTTACCGAGAAAGTGCCCGAAAAAAGCAGGAAGGGGATATACAGAATCGATGATAATTTTGTTCGTTTCTGGTTTCGGTTCGTGTTTCGCCACCGGTCTCTTTTAGAGGAAAACAGGATGGATAAGGTTATTCTAAAAGTAAGAGAAGCCATGCCGGGTCTTTTGGCTGAGAATTATGAAAGAATATCGTCTGAAATTCTTATGGATGCACTTGCTGCAGAGAGGGAGGAGGCTTATCCCATTGCAGGGTTTGAATATTATGGACGCTGGTGGGATAAAACCGGGGAAATAGACCTTGTGGCGACAAACAGTCAAACAAACGAAATAATTTTTGGTGAAGTAAAATGGTCAAATAAGCCTGTTGGAACGAATATATACGTAGACCTAAAGAGGAAATCCCACACTGTTGA
This sequence comes from Deltaproteobacteria bacterium, assembly GCA_024276465.1. GTDB lineage: Bacteria > Desulfobacterota > WTBG01 > CAIYCZ01 > CAIRTM01 > JAJRXD01. The sequence continues at coordinate 9,914 of JAJRXD010000161.1, read as the reverse complement.
CTGGGGAAAGCAGAACAGGAAAGAATATTTTGCGCTCTTTAGTAAGTCAGGCTTTACTCCGGCGATGAAAGCGAAAGCAAAGAAAGAAAGAGTTTATTTGTTCCATAAAGATAAGCTTCTGTGACCGCATTATCCGTGGGGAGGTTATATTCCCTTCGAAGAAAGCGGAGAAGCCATTTTTCTATGTCAGCAATTGACATGGCATTATATCTGCAATAAAATAGATGTAAGAGTTGACAGGAGATTTTATTATGTCGCCGACTGTTAAAGAAAAGAAAAAATATACATATAAAGATTATCTTAATACCTCAGACGATGAAAGATATGAACTTATAGAAGGGGACATGCTTATGACACCGGCACCATCAACAATACATCAAAGGATATCGAGAAAAATTGAGTTTATGCTTGAGAAATTTGTGACAGAAAATGACCTTGGAGAGGTTTTTTATGCGCCATGTGATGTGTATCTTGATGATGACAATGTTGTACAGCCTGACATCCTGTTTATCTCAAAAGAAAGATCTAATATTATAGCTGAAAAAAACATACAGGGCGCCCCTGATCTTGTGATAGAGATAATCTCTGAAAGTACGGCTTACAGGGATTTTGTTCAAAAAAAGAAACTGTATGCAAAATTCCGTGTAAAAGAATACTGGATAGTAATCCCTGAGGAAGAATCAATAGAGGTACATGTTCTTAAGGATAATATCTACACGCTTCACAAATCGTATGGCAGGGAAGAAACCCTTGAATCATTTTCCCTGAAGGATTTCAGGATTAGGCTGAAAAGTATATTTTAGAAAACCGGTACTGAAGTAACTTCCCCAAGCCCCCTGATCTGCTAAGCCAGGCTGCGATTGCCATATAAATAATCATATGCTGATCAAATTATCGTACTTGATAATTAATATATGAATTAATATAATATATCATACTATACAGCAAAGGCAGGATCATGAAAACTCAGTTAAGCGAAAGAGGACAAGTTGTTATCCCCAAGAAAATAAGGGAAACCATCCGTGTGAGCAAGGGAGACGAATTTGAAGTAGATATAGTTGGGGACTCCATTGTTTTAAAGCCAATCAGGCGATTCAAGGCTCAAAAATGGCAAGATTATTCAGGAATAGGAGGAGACATTGTAGATTCCTATCTTGAGGATAAGAAAAAGGAAAAAAAGCATGAAAATGTTTATCCTTGACAGCTATGCCTTATTATGTCTCTTTGATAATAAACGGAAGGCTGAAAATAAAGCCATTAAGAAATACCTTGAGAATGCAGAGAGTGGTAGGATTAAGCTCTATTTAAGCAAAATCAATGAAGGAGAGGTATTCTATAAGTTGTATAAATACCTGGGAGAGTCCGTTGCCTTTGGTTTCAGAACAGACCTCAAGCGGGGGTTATTTCCAATAAATGTAATTTCTGTTAATGATAAAAGGACAGAAGCTGCATCCGAAATCAAGGCAAGGTATCCGATATCGTATGCAGATGCATTTTGTATAGAACTTGCAAGGGATTTGAATCTGCCTGTCGTAACTGAAGACCCCGAATTTGAGAGTGTAGACAGGGTTATAAAAGTAATATCTCTGAAGAACAAAAAAAACTTGCCTCGTGCTTAAAAATGGATGCCGTCTCTGTTCTTTTCATCCCGTGACTTAAAACTGCCTGCTTCAACAGAAATCATACGCTTGTAGTTGAGATATTAGCACCTTTCCCCCCGTTTATTAATAGCAAAATGACCCGAAGAAATATATCCTGTATATTTTTTAATCTCATTGTGCTGAGTATGTTTTACTCACCGCTCAGGGAACTCCTTCTGTTATCACTTTCATATGACGCTGTATACTCGCACATCGTTTTAATCCCCATAGTAAGTGTGTATTTTTTCATTGCCGACAGGCGGGTTATATTTCAGGATGTTCAATACAACTTTAAGGGCATTTTTGTGGTATTGGCAGGCCTGCTGATGTTTGCCGGGAGTTATATGTTTAAGGATGTATTAAACCGAAGTGACATGCTGTCTCTGACAATCCTTTCGGCTCTTATAATCTGGATCGGCGGATTTATCTTCTTTTTTGGTGGTAAGGCATTCTCAATGGCCCGGTTCCCTTTGCTGTTTCTCGTCTTCATGATTCCCATACCGTCTTTTATACTGGATGAGATTATTTTCCTGTTGCAGAAGTTTTCTTCAGAGACCGCAAACATATTATTCATGATTAGCGGGGTGCCTTATCATCACACTGGTTTTACATTTCACCTTTCTGACCTGAGTGTAGAGGTGGCTGAACAATGCAGTGGAATCAGGTCGAGCCTTGCCCTGTTTATCGGCAGCATTATTGCGGGACATATGTTCCTGAAATCCGGATGGATGAAAGCCGCCCTTGCCCTGATCGTATTCCCGATATCTATTGTACGAAACGGGGCAAGGGTTGTGATGCTTGCACTCCTTGGCAATTATGTTGATCCAGCCATACTTTCAGGGAATATTCATAAAAAAGGGGGAATCCCTCTTTTTATCATATCATTTGCTTTCTTGATGATTCTATTGTGGGTGATGAGGCGGTCGGAGAGAGTAAGCGTGACGCCTGAAAAATAAATAAAGTTTGTAAAATGGCAAAAAACAAGACCATTGAAATCAGCAGGAAAGAGTTAAAACGTCTATTCATTATCCAGAAAGTCCTTGATGGTTCCATGAATCAGGAGGAAGCGTCATCATTACTTTCCCTCTCAACACGACAAATCAGAAGATTGATGAAGCGCATTATGACACAGGGGGATGAAGGCATTTTACATCGGTCCAGGGGCAGGCCGTCTAATCATAGATATCCAGAGGAGATGAGAGAGAGGGCAGTTAGCATATACAGGGAAAAGTACAATGGCCTTGGGCCGACCTCTGCGGCGAGAAAACTTGCAGAACTGGATAATATACGGATTCATAACGAAACTTTACGGAAATGGCTGATTGAATCAGGGGACTGGAATAAAGGCATGAGTAAGAAAACAGAATTGAATGGGAACACGCATGTCAATAGTGATGCGAGCATTCTGAATAGTGTCATGGATAAACTGCTTGACAAAATGGAGGCCATAAAAGCGCATTCAATTGGGAAATCAGGGAGAGGAACTAATGCCAGACAAGACAACATAATAAATTCAGTGCTGGATGAAAAGATAATATCAATGGAAAAGGACGAAAAAAAATACATGTCCACAGCAAGAAAAAAATACATTCCGCCTGAGGACCATCCATGGAGGAGATACAGATTCAGTAAATATGCTGATAATAGCAAGTAAAGTGAGATGGGTTTTGAATATCAGAGTTGATTCAATAATTTCCCGGCTTCTTCAGCTCCGGTAAATTCTTTTGATAAGGCGAGGGCGGTCTTGAGTTCCGTCTTTGCCCTTTCTTTATCCCCGGTCTTTAAACAGGCAAGACCCAGACGGTACCTGATTGACGGGTTCCCGGGCGCAAGCGCTGCTGCTCTTTCAAAACTCTTTACAGCTTCGATATACGTCCCTCTTTTTAAGTATACCCACCCTAACGTATCCATGACATTGGCATCATCTTTTTGGAGTGATACCGCCTTTTTGGAATATAACAGCGCCTTATCAATATTTATTCCTTCCTCTGCATAAAGCCACGCCAGGTTGTTCAGGGCAGGGACATGGTCACTCGAGAATCCTAAGACTCTTTCATAAGCGCTGATCGCCTTTTTATTCTCTCCCATACGCTGGTATTCCATACCAAGCCCCATCAGAGCGGGGAAGTATCCTGGATTTTGTTCAACTGCCTGCTCCATGAACTTCACACCATTCAATGTATCTCCTTGCAATATATATATGCTTCCGATCCGGAAATAGGCAACAGGTGATCCTGGAGATAACTCACGGAGTATATCGAATTCCTTTATGGCATTATCAAAGTCCTTTCGTGCGGCATGCACAACACCGAGCATGTAATGGACCCGTGGTGATTCAGGGTCGAGTTTTTCTGCTTCGCCGGCTGCGGCCAGTGCATTGTCATAATCATTGTTTTTCAAATAAAACGTACAGAGACTCATAAGCGCCATTATCGGTTTGTTGCCATTTTTCGCTTCTTTGAACTGTTGAACCGCCTCTTCAGTTTTCCCCTCTCTTTCCAGGATAGTTGCTATCGAAATCATGGCTATCGAATTTTCAGGATCTTCTTTCAGGATAAATCTGTACTGTTCAATGGCCTTGCCGGTTTCATTTTGCCTTATGAAATAATTGGCCATATTTAAGCGTGGCGCGGTAAATCCTGGATCAATTTTAAGCGCGCTGTCAAAGGCCTGAAATGCGTCAGAGGTCCTTCCCTGACCAAGAAGCGCCATGCCTGAGAGGTTATATATAACCGCGCTTTGCGGTATGTTCTTCAGCGCCTTTTTGCATGCCTCTTCAGCCTCGGCAAATTTCTTCTTGTTCAGGTAAACGAGAATCAAGTTTATCTGCAGATCCAGGTCATCAGGATTGAGTTTGATAGCAGCCTTGTAGGTTTCAACCGCTTCATGGTAGTCTCCACTGAGTAGGTAGTAATTGCCGAGGTTCATATATGTTTTCGCAAATTCCGGTTCATATTCCAGCGCCCTTGAGAGTTCCCGCAGTCCCTTATCGTAATCACCCATCCTGATATAAGATGTGCCGAGGATATTAAGGACCAGCGCATTGGTTGGATCAATTTCAAGCACTTTAAGGCCTTCATTCACAGCCTGGTCATACCACCCCTGGTTAAGATAGATGGTAGCAAGCACAATATGTGCGGAGGTTATATCCGGCTGCAGATCAATTGCCGCGTGGGCCTGGCTGATTGCCTGCTGAAAATAATTTCTGGAATAATTTGCAACACTCATGAGATAGCGTGTCCCTGCATGATCCGGATTATATTTCATTGCATATTGCAGCTCCGCAATTGCCTCATTCACCCTGTTCTGCATGAGCAGTGCCGCGCCGTTAAAAAAGTATCCTTCAGCATTCTTTGGCCATGACTTTTTTATCTCTTTTGCCTGGTTTATTGCCTGGGAATATTGTTTTGACACTATGTAGAGGTGTGCGATCAGGACATGGGCGGATAGCTGGTCAGGATCTATTGCCAGGATATTTAGATATAAGCGTATTGCCTCTTCATTCTTCTTTTCTTTTGAAAGCAGGTCTGCCATTGCATAGAGGGCGGGCAGATTTTCGGGATTAATCTTCAGGGCTATCTCAAATTCCCGGCGGGCATCATTGAGATTATTCCCCTCCATATAGAGCTTGCCAAAATTGATATGCGCTGAAATAAAATCAGGATTAATCTTCAAGGCATGTGTGAAATAGTCCCTTGCCTTTTGGAACTCTTTTTTCCCCATATAAACAACGCCCATAAGATCCAGGCCTTGAGGGTCTTCAGGGTTCATAATAATAAACTCGTTAAGCCTCTTGAGTGATTTTTCATATTCGCCTTTTAGCAGATATGCCTTTGCCAGGGGCAGATGTATATCTTTCTTAAATGAGGGGTTTAGTTCTTCTGCTGTTTCAAGGGCCTTGATCGAAGAGTCGACTTTTCCAACCCTTAAATATGAAGTCCCTATGTAGAATTGGGCATCAGCATGCAGGGGATCGAGCTTAATCACATTCTTAAATTCAAGGATGGCGGCTTTGACGTTGTTTTCCCGGAGGTATATGGCGCCTTTTTCAAAGTGCTTCTTTATTTTCGTTTCCGGATCAGTGCAGGAGAGTCCTGACAATAGGATACTGAAGACGGACAGTATAAGAAATATGCGGGTCAATGTAAGTGAATTCATATGCCTGAGGTATCGACTCCATTTAGGATCTGTGCCCGGAAATGATCTGAGAAGTGTTAAGTTTATAACATGTGTTTAGCTTATCTGTCAATCAATTTTGACGCCGATTTAGAAAGGTTCTGTAATGGCAATATAGAAATGTCCTTTGATGATAGATATTACTTCTGGAAGAGATATTTATGTTTGCTGAAATGCCCTCAAAGAGCGATAATTTATCAGGACATTTCTATTCAAACTCAACAAATTATTATGGCTCAATGCTTACCCTATTACATTAATCAGGCATCTACTTCCTTTCTGAAAACAGTTAGTGATGCCGGGGCATTTAGTGACTTAATGTTTAAGATAAATATATTTTATGCTGTTTACTGTTTAATTCTATTTATAGATACGACTGCAGAGGACTGTTATGACGATTTCAAATCTATCATCAAGTTTTAATCTTAGTGGGTGGTGGGGGGGGTGCGACGTATTTTGCAGCCCGGTTATTTGGTGAATACTGAAAAACACTTAATTTACAGCATGTTATGTTTTTGTGCATGAATCTATTATATATAATGTAGCATCTTATATATATATAAGATATAGCAGAGAGCCTGTTCATCTCTTTGATTTATCATAATAAATTTCAAAACAGGCCAATTGGCATGTCTCTTGCAGATAATAAATCAGTTATATGTGCCTGAATAAGGAAAAAAAGATTACAGAGAAGATAAAAAAATAAAATAAAATCTGGAGGTATTTTATGAATTCAAGGACTATGTTGATCACCGGAATAATTACTGCATTACTCCTGGTTGGATCGTTTGGAACTGCACAGGCGGGTATCAGCCCGTATCATTATGAACAGACAAACGACAGCAGTGTTGACTGGATCGGATATTTCTTTGAAATTAAACCAACATCCGGGACAACACCGGCCGTGTTTTGCGATTCGTCAACAACAGGATGTACAGACCCGACAAGCAGCAGCCAGTCACCATACTCATGGTCAATTGATACAGCGGGTACGCTGCTGAACTTCTATTTCGCGAGTGATCCGGCTGTGAATGGAGATATGGTCGTTTTTGATTATTATATCGATGACGGCGGATCAGCATTCAGTTTTTATACAGCTGCCACTCCATCGGTCGTGCCCGAACCGATCAGTGCGATCCTGTTTATTGCCGGGGGAGGGACACTCCTGGTGCGGCGTTTCAGGAAAAGCAGTTAAATATATCGATCGTTATTTGGAAAAATTTTAAACTGAAATAGTAATTATTCATTCAGACTTATTTAATGCAGAGGGGAATATTATGAAACAGCAGAAATCTAAAGGTACAAAGCGTTTGCTTGTACTATTATTGGTAAGCATAATTGCTCTTGCCGGAACTGCCACGAGTCATGCGGATATTGTTTATGACACGACATTTTATGAAGTAGGGAATAATAATTATCAATCCATTTCGTATAGTGGTTCGGGATGGGTCACTGTAAATACAACAAACAATTCAGGTTCGGACTGGGGGGACTTTCACTTCTTTTTAACCGGTGCAGATCCTTCTGTATTCTTTGTTGGAGATCCCACTTGGGCTGAAACGCCAACGAGCAGTCAGTTAATAAGCTGGGTTCCGCAGGACAACTCGAGTCAGGTTATTGACCTCTATTATTACGGAGATCCGCTCTATATAGGCCAGACAGGCACATTCGCGGTGCATATCGAGAATCCGAATCTTGATACGTTCACGGTCAATTTCTATCCAACCCCGCTCCCGGTTCCTGAAGCATCTACCATGTTTCTGCTCGCATGCCAGCTCATCGGCATTGCTTTGTTTAATATTTATAGAAGAAATCATCAAACTATGAGTATTAATAAAAGGCTGGTCAGCAGCCATTAGAGAGACTGACTTGAAAAATACCAGGACTGAATTATGAATTTCAGGGAAAAGAAAATCAGTTTACCCGTAGTAATTTTGCTGATCATTTGCGGGATAATAATGATAAGTACAGCCACTGAATCTCATGCCGATATTATATACACTACAACATTCTACGATACTGATTATCAAACTATTACATACGATGGTTCAGGCTGGGTTGATATAAATGCGCATAATTCAACAGGCAGTTTGTGGAATGGATTTAATGTCTTTTTGAACAATGCACCTTTAAGCGCATATATTGTTGATTCGGGTATAGATGCCCCGCAGAGCAGCCAAAATCCCCTTGCCTGGGCATCAAGCAGCAATCATTTCATAAATTTATATTTTGACGATGATCCTGTCGATCTGGACAATACAGCTAATTTCAGGGTTCATATTGAGAATCCGTTCGGCTACTTACTAAGTGTCGGCTTTTATCCGAAATGTCCGGTGCCGACAGCTGTTCCTGAAGCATCTACAATGCTTCTGCTGTCGTGCATACTTTTTGGGCTTTTGGTATTCGGCAAAGGTCGAACACTGCGCATCTCTCATGTTTAGAAATATGCCCTCTTGAAAATAATAAAAAGAAAATAGGCCGGGAAACCTTTTCAGTAAAAGGGAGGAAGCGATCAGGTGTTGCTTCTTCCCTTTTTCGTTTTTACGAAATACGGCTGACTGATAAAGGTTATGTATTTATAATGATCTGAATCATATTGGTATGTCTTGAACCAGAATTCAGGCGCATAGAACATCAATATTTTCATATCAGATTTGATTCATTCTTCATAAAAGGACAGGATCTTTTTATAGAAATCATCCGGCCGTGCGGCTGACGGTGTATCCGGGTTGTCACTGAATAATGTGCTGAGCATCCCCGCGCATAGCCCGAATGTTTCACCATCCTTTATGAGCACCATGCCGCCCGGGAAATGGACAAGGTTCCCAGCCCTGCACACCTTCTTTACGCAAAGGGCGAAACTCTCAAAGAATACTGCCCCGTCACATGTCATCGGATGCAGGACGACTCCGGCCTCTGCAAATGCCCTGAGAGATGACTGAAGATCGTCAAGTTCAATGAATATGAGCCGGTCTTTCATGGGGCCGGCAGCAGATTCCAGGATTTGCTGAGGCTTCAGGGTCTCCCTGCCGGATAACGCAATTATGATTCCGGTGTCGTCGGGGAGAGTCTGTTGTTTAAGAATTTCTGTCAGGACCTCAAAAAGGAACGAGGGGTGCGGAGCATTTGCGCAGACGAGTGCTTTTTTCATCCCTTTCATTTTTGTCGTGTCCGGCCTGTCAGCCTGTTCAATGTCTTCAGGGACATACACAAAAGAAGGGACCAGTTCAAAGTTGTTTTTCTTCATGTACATTCGGGCGGTTTCATAGGTGTCTCTGTCAGTGAATATGATCCTGTCGGCCAGATAAAAAGAGGTATTGAGGGTCTGGGTCCCCCCAAAGGGACTTCTCATCTGTCCAAGGATAGAGAAAAACTCGGAATGTATGGTGAGGATTTTTTTTGTCCTGAAAAGGGCGCCCGCAAATATTGAAAGCATCAGCTTTAAAAGGCCGACCCTGAGGTATCCCTTGGTCAGGAAATGAATAACATCCTTATTAACGCTGTGGCGCATCAGCTTGATGACGTAGTCGATATTACTCCTGGAATCAATAAACCTTGCATCTACCGCAGGATGTTCGGATATGTTAATGGCAGTGCAGTCGTGTCCGTCTTCTTCGAGTTTTCCGTACAGGGAAATATTATGAAGATTTTCTTCTTCATACGGGGGTGCAAAATTTCCGATCAGTAATATTTTCATAATGTTCAGGCACGACGGACAATGACCCTGTCTCCAACCTTTATATTGTATTTCTCAGCCGCGCTTCCCTTAAATGAAAACAGCTCAACATGGCCGAAGCTGTTTATGAGGGCGGCGAGTTCACCTGAATCTTTTTGAGCGTAATAATGAACGAGAGGCAGGCCGGTATTATTGTAAATGACAGTGAATCTGTTCGCTGATTGAGCAGAGGCAATACTTGCCATGTCATCTCTTTTTATATTTGAAACGGCATTGCCGAAGATATCTATGTTGACTATCTCTCCGCTGATGGAGCTGTTATCTATTATTTCGCCCTTTGGGGCCGGGGTTTTGGGATAGTCATGGATTTCTTCTCCCATTTGGTGAGAGTCCACCCTCTTTGAAAGCCAGGCCGCGACCGG
>JAJRXD010000160.1 GCA_024276465.1 Deltaproteobacteria bacterium | reverse complement strand
AAGGGGAAAACATGCACCAGCCTGTCATTGTGAGGATCCACGATAAATCGGGATGCCAATCTCAAAGTTTTTTCTTCGTGCTCTTCGTGAGCTTCGTGGTGATATGAAAAAAACCTGCGTTCATCCCTGTCATTGTCCCGACAAATCGGGACAGGCTCCGGCAATCTCATGGTTTCTTTGTGTTCTTAGCGCCTTGAGCTCAGCCCAGATTCCCGGGACAGGCTGGGCGGTTATAATTTTTAACAAAATCAGGTACAGAGATATTGGCTGTCGAAGGAGTTAAAAAATCATTCATAAACCAAAACTTATTGATGTGTATAAAACAAGATTATATAACATAATAAAACCCCTTCTTCCAAGACAGTTTCAGATCTTCATGCGAAGAAAACGGGCAAACCTTATCCTGAACAGATACGAAAGTGTCTGGCCCATAGATGAAATTGCAGGCAGAAAACCTGACTCATGGCAGGGGTGGCCAGCAAGTAAAAAGTTTGCCCTTGTTCTCACCCATGATGTTGAATCTGCTGCTGGTCAGGACAAAGTCCTTGATATTATGAAAATGGAAAGAGAACTTGGCTTCAGGTCTGCTTTTTATTTTGTCCCTGAAGCCTATGAAATTTCACAGCACATCCTTGAAGAACTTCATAGAAACGGCTTTGAAACAGGCCTTCACGGGCTGAAACATGACGGTAAACTTTATTTCTCCAGGAGCATTTTCCGCAGGCGTGCAAAGCAGATTAACCGCTATATTGCCGAGTGGAAAGCATCAGGTTTCAGGTCACCATGCATGCACCATAATCTGCCATGGCTACACGACCTTAATGTTGAATATGATGCATCAACCTATGACACTGACCCTTTTGAGCCAATGGGAGGCGGTGTAAAGACAATTTTTCCATTTATTGTAGGTGATACAAAAACAGACAGGTCCTTTGTAGAACTTCCCTATACCCTGCCCCAGGATTTTCTTCTCTTTGTCCTGATGCAGCAGACTGGTATTGATATATGGCAGAAAAAGCTTGAATGGATTTCCAGACAGGAAGGCATGGCTCTTATTATAACACATCCTGATTACATGAAATTTAATAACGGAACACCAGGAAACGAAGAATACCCGGCAGAATATTACAGAAACTTTCTTGAACATATTAAAAAGACTTATGAAGATCAATACTGGCAACCAACTCCAGGAGAGGTGGCAAGGTTCTGGAGGGAACAGAACTTAAAGATAAAAGATGGGCAATAGGCTTAACATATAATCGGAATTAACCTGTGAAGGTTTTATAAAAAATAAAAAAACGAATGACGAACAGGGAATTATGAATGTCGATGTGATAAAAAAAACTTCGTAATTCGATATTCTGCTGTTAGCAACCTTCGTGTACTTCGTGTGCTTCGTGGTAGTATTAAAAAAAGAATTTTCACCACGAAGAGCACGAAGGAAAGGCTGATATTTCAAAACCTGGCCATCTGCTCAACTGATGAAAAAAGGAGTGTGTGATATGCATAATGAATTTACAGCAATAGTAGAAAAAGACGGGGATTGGTATATTGCTTACTGTGCGGAAATACCAGGTGCAAATGGTCAGGGAAAGACAAAGGATGAATGTTTAAAGAATCTTTCTGATGCTGTAAAATTGATTTTAGAAGACCGACGCCAGGATACGCTTCGTAGTGTTCCAAAAGAAGCAGAGGCTGAACTGGTTCTGGTAGAATAGTGCATGAAGCGAAGTGAGTTTTTAAAATATTTAAGACGTAATGGGTGTTATTTAAAAAGAGGAATTGGGCAAAGACACAAGGTGAAAAAAGCCAATAGGCAACGGGCAATAGGCAATAAGCCAGTGGAGTTAACCCGGAATTAACCTGTAAAGGTTTCATATCAATCTGTAAAGATTTTTCACCACGAAGGTCACGAAGGAATAATGAGATTTCAAGACCTGACCATATGCTTATGATGCCCATCAGGCGGGCAGGTCGACCGCCTGATTGTCTGCGTGTGTCTGCGGTTAATATGATTTTTCTGGAACCATTGCCACAGACAACATATCAACATGTCATTGCAACAGAAAAAGATATTGCAACTGTAATAACAAATTATCCTCTTAAAAAAAGGAGAATGAAGTGAAGGTAAATTATGACAAAGAAGCAGATGTCATTTATATTAAGTTAGGTGATAAAGAACCTGATGGTGTTGTGGAAGTATCAGAAGGTGTTAATGTAGATACAACTTTTGAAAATAAAATTGTTGGTATTGAGATCCTTGAAGCATCAAAAAAAATGGATGTTGAAACAATTTTGTCATACACCCTTGAACTGGATGAGAAAATATTAACTGCAGGAACGGCTTAGACAGGCACACAAAGGAAATATCAAATTAAAAAGTCCAAATGACAAACATTTCGTGCTCTTCGTGAGCTTCGCGGTGAATAAGTTTTTTCAAAGTATCCATAATCAGCAAAGAGGTGATGATATGTTGAAAAATTTTACATTAGAATACTGGCTTGAAGATGACTGGTATGTCGGTCGATTGCAGGAAGTTCCGGGTGTGTTCAGCCAGGGCAAGACCATTGAAGAGCTCAAGGAAAATATCTGTGATGCGTATCGTATGCTCACTGAAGATATTGTGGTTCCAGCCCATCCGGAATCGAGAACAATGAAGATTGAGGTTGCCGTTTGAAACGGGGCAATCTCATCAAAAAGCTTGTCAAGACCGGTTGTTACTTAAAGAGACATGGCAGCAAGCATGATATATACGCGAATCCCACAAATGGACGTCAAGCTCCGATTCCACGCCATAGTGAAATAAAAGAATCTCTCGTGGTTCTGGTGCTCAAACAATTGGGTGTAGAGGACAAATAAGAAAAGAAAATAAGGCAATCTCATGTTTAAAAACAGAAACTCTTTTGGAACCGTCGAAGATCCTCGTTGTATAACGGGACAGACTGACGCAGACATCATAACAGGACGACCTGTCCTGTCATGAGGAGCAATTTCGATGAATAACAGGGCACAATCTGTTATTGTAAAGCCGAAGGCTGTGGCAATCTCATGTTTAAAAACAGAAACTCTTTTGGAACCGCAGACGCACGCAGACTGACGCAGACATCATAACAGGACGACCTGTCCTGTCATGAGGAGCAATTTCGATGAATAACAGGACACAATCTGTCATTGCGAAGCCGAAGGCTGTGGCAATCTCATGTTTAAAAACAGAAACTCTTTTGGAACCGCAGACGCACGCAGACTGACGCAGACATCATAACAGGACGACCTGTCCTGTCATGAGAATCAATCCCGATGAATATCGGGATAAAAAACAGTTATGGAAATTAATGATATTACGTACGAGATAAATGGAGCTGTCTTTGAAGTACAGAGAGAGCTTGGGCCTGGGTTCCTTGAAAAGGTTTATGAAAATGCGCTATTAGTTGAACTGAAACGTCGAGGAATAAAAGCTGAAAGTCAGGTTCCAGTTAAAGTCAGTTATAAAGGAAGCATGGTTGGTGAATATGTCGCGGATTTACTGGTTGAAAAAAAGGTTATTGTTGAGCTGAAAACAGTTGAAAGGCTTGACAGAACTCACGAGGCACAGTTGTTGAACTATTTAAAAGCAACCGGTATACAGGTTGGATTGTTGGTGAATTTTAAGCATCAAAAGGCTGATATAAAGCGAATGGTGTTGGAATTGTCAGAGAAGCATCTTTGTCCGTGATAGTCTGCTGCTATATGTGGTTAATAAAAGATTTTTTTGGAACTGTAACGAGATACTGTACCATCCCCACAGACAGGGATATGGCCAGATGCTTATGATACCCATCAGGCGGGCAGGTCGACCGCCTGATTGTCTGCGTGTGTCTGCGGTTAATATGTTTTTTTCATGTTTTCATTGTAGTACCTTAGCATCATGAGAACATCGGTTAATAAAAGCTTTTTTTCTTTGAGACTTTGCGGTAAATAACATGATTTCTGTAATCATAGTTAACTGGAATACAAAAGACCTGCTTCTTGCCTGTGTGCGATCTTTAAAAGAACACACCCGTGAGCAGACATTGGAAATTATTGTGGTTGATAATGCATCAACTGACGGCTCACAGGAAGCATTGAAGGCACAGTTTCCTGACATTGTCCTGATACAGAACAGAGAAAACCTTGGTTTTGCAAAAGCCAATAATATCGGCATAACAAGAGCCAGGGGAGAATATCTCTGCCTTGTTAATTCTGATGTTGAAATAAAAGATGGCTGCATAGATAAAATGGCAGCATATCTGAAAGAACACCCTGAAATCGGACTTATGGGCCCTAAAATTTATCTGCCTGATGGCAGTGTTCAGAGATCATGCAAACAGTTTCCTTCAATCCGGGCACATTTCTGTTCTGCTGTAATGCTGCACAGAATTTTCCCGGGGAAAAGGGCTTTTGCAGGTGAAGAGATGACATGGTTTGGTTATGACACAACACAGGAAGTTGATGTACTGACAGGGGCATTCTGGCTCACTCACAGAAAAGCTGTCAATGATGTGGGGTTGCTTGATGAGCGGTTTTTCTTTTATTCTGAGGATGTTGACTGGTGCAGACGCTTCAAAGACAGGGGCTGGAAAACCATATTTTTCCCTGAAGCCCGGATCACGCATTTTACAGGTGGCAGTTCTACTGACGATCCTGTTAAGTATTATGTCAGGCTCTGCAGGGCAAAACTGCAGTACTGGGAAAAACATTCGAGCAAAATAAATTGTTTTATTGTTAAATTAATTATGTTAATACATCAACTTGTAAGAATTATATCAGAATCTGCAGTATACATTTTAAATCCATCTGGCAGGAAAACTGCATCATATAAAATAAAGCGCGGTTTCTCCTGTGCAAAATGGTTAATCACGGATTCGTTTATTGTGTTATAGAAACTAAACTAATGGAAGCAAAATCACCTGCTATACGAATATGCATGATAGCATATACTCATTACAGTACTGACCCTCGGGTTAAAAGAGAGGCTGAGGCAATTGCTCAACAATACCCTGTTGATGTTATAACCCTTGAAGAGCCACAAAACATTCAACCTGATTACTCCAAAATTACTTTTCATCCACTCAAGTTAGGAAGATTCAGAGCTGCCAGAAAGATGGGGTATTTAATAAGTTATTTTTTATTTTGCATAAAGGCATTTTTCAAACTGAACAAATTGGATTTTAAACACAATTATAATGTTGTGTACTTTCATACAATGCCTGATTTTGTGATTTTAACTGCGGTTATTCAGAAACTTAAAGGTGCAAAATTAATTCTTGATATACATGATCTTTTTCCTGAACTGTTTATTCTGAAATTTAAGAGCAGTGAAAATTCACTGTTTTACAAATTATTATTGCAGGTTGAAAAATTTTGTGCAAACTTTGCTGATACTGTTATTACAGTACATCATGTTTATAAAAATATTTTAGAAGGCAGAATCAATAAAAATGTTCAGGTTGTTTTGAATGTCGCTGATGACAAAATTTTCAATCCCTCGAAAAGACTGCCAGTAAAAGAAAAGAAAATAGTTTATCATGGAACTATCTCAAAAAGGTTGGGGATGGACTCAATAATAGAGGCAGCTGAATTGTTTCAGGGTAAAAATATTAATGATATTTTCTTTTCAATCATAGGTATAGGTGAGTATGCTGAAACATTTCAGCAAAAAATTAAAGAAAAATCCTTAGAGAATTTTGTAAAATTTGATAACAGGTTTTATCCTGTGCAAGACCTGCCAGGCATAATTGGGGACTCTTTTTTTGGAATTATACCTTTATACAACAACCTTTCTAATAAAAAAACTCTTTCTGTTAAAATGTTTGAATATGTTTCCCTGAAAATACCGGTAATTACATCTGATTTGGATTCAACCAGATTTTATTTTGATGATGAACAGATGATTTATTTTAATCCGGATAATGTTAAGGAACTTTTCAACAAAATAGTTTATTTTGCTGATCATTATGATGAGGCATTGAAAATGGCTGATAAAGCTTACAAAAGGGCCTTTGAGAGCTATAGCTGGCCAAAAGACAAAAAAAAGTTGTTGCGAATTGTAGAAAGAAGCATTTACTAAAATGATGCTTTTACTGAATGTTATAATAATTTTTTTAATAATGTATATTATACTTCCAGTAATTGCAAATATTGTAATTAGAAAATTCCTAAAAAGAAAATATGTCAGAAAGGGCTATGTTTGTTTGACATTTGATGATGGCCCAAGTTCCCAATCCACGTTAAAAATTCTTAGTTTGCTTAAAGCCTATAATTCAAAAGCTACTTTTTTTGTCTTGGGTAGCCATATTGAGAAACATCCTGAAATAGTTAACAGAATATTGAAAGATGGGCATGAAATAGGAGAGCATGGCTATCAACATCTTCATCCATGGAAAAGTTCACCGTGGAAATATGCTATTGATTTGATAAAAAGCCATAAAACATTAAAAAACTTGAATATCCATGACCAAGTTTTACATTTTCGTCCACCCTTTGGAAAAATTAATCTTCTCACTCTATTATATGTTGTTTTTTCCGGAAAGAAATTTGCATATTGGGACATAGATCCTAAAGATTATAAAAACAAGTCTCCAAAACAAATCGCTAATGAAATATTTACTCAGTCTCCTCAAGGTTCTATTATTTTGTTGCATGATGGGCGTACGAATTCTAATAATTCTGCCGATATTACAGTGGAAACCCTTAAGTTGATTTTACCTGTTTTCGATAAGGAACAATTGCATCTTGATAGTATGGTAAATGCTATCGCAAATAATCAATAACTTTATAAAATAATTTAACATTGATAGTATACCTGATAAATGAGTTATAAAAAATATGTATTAATAACACCTGCAAGGAATGAAGAGTCTTATATTGAAAAAACAATCCAATCTGTTATTTCACAGACTGTACTTCCTGAAAAATGGGTGATAGTAAGTGACGGTTCAACTGACCGTACTGATGAAATTGTAAAAAAGTATGCTGAAAAATATAAATTTATCTATCTACTGAGAAGAGAGGCGGACACATCTCGAAACTTTGGATCAAAGGTATATGCATTTAATGAAGGCTATGAAAAAATGTCTGCTATAGAATACGACGTCATAGTCAATCTGGATGCTGATATTACATTTGAAAAGGACTATTTTGCTTTCCTTTTAGAAAAATTCGAAGAGAATCAATCCCTTGGTGTAGCCGGCACACCATTTATGGAGGAAGAATCTCATTATGATTACAGGTATACTAATATTGAGCATGTATCAGGCGCATGCCAAGCTTTCAGACGTGAGTGCTTTGATAAAATTGGGGGATACAGACCTATTAAGGGAGGCGGCATTGATTGGTCAGCAGTTACAACCGCACGAATGAAAGGTTGGCAAACACGCACTTTTACAGAAAAAGAGTGTCATCATCATCGGTCAATCGGTACCAGTAAAAACAGTAAATTGCTGTCTTGGTTTAATCATGGTAAAAAGGACTACTTTTTAGGCGGTCATCCTCTTTGGCAGATTTTTAGGACTGTTTACAAAATGGGGGAAAAGCCGTATGTTCTCGGGGGCTTTCTTCTTTTATTTGGTTATTTGTGGGCAATGCTATCCCAAATTGAACGACCAGTTTCAAAAGAATTGATGGCATTTCATCGCGAAGAACAAATGACCCGTTTGAAAAAGTTTTTTTTAGAATTAAAAAAACATTACTTACACCAAAGGTGAACTGAATGCATAGCGATAAAGGATTTTTTTGTCTCTAAAAAAAATAAGCTCTTAGCATCTTCGTTCAAAGCGACAAAAGATCAAAATTTAACGTGACCCTAAAAGGGTAATGTTTATGGTACTACAATTAACAAAAAACTAATATAAACAGACACGTAAGAAATATTTAATTTTTTAATTACACAACAAAAACGCAGTGTACATATAAAAAAGATTATCCTTTTTCACTTCCTATTGCGATAGATTGTAAATAAAAACATTTATTCCTGAGTGATGTTGGAACAATATCAACACAATGCCTTTTCTTTTTGAATTCTGCTAATCTAAACTGAATGTAAAAAATAATAATACGCAGAGTTCTTTATGCATCGAGCGAAGAAGAAGATAGATACGAGGTGTAACAGATGATGGAGATGAAAGAAAAGATTGAAACCAGCTTGAAGAAGGTAGAGAAATGGGTTGAGAGTCATGACTACAAAGGTTATGAACCTTTTGATGGTTTGTCATCATTCTTAAAACCATTAACATGCGACAATCTATTACTTGAGCGTATATTACAACAGATGGTACGCCAATCTCCAATTAACCTCCGGCCTATTCTCGGTATAAAACCTAAGGAATCCACAAAAGGACGTGGTTACATGGCAGGAGGGTATCTAACCATGCTAAAAATTACTGGAGATCAAACATACAAAAAAAAAGCTGTAGAATGTCTTGATTGGCTATCTAAGAACAAAGCACCCGGTTATGCAAATCACAGCTGGGGTAATCATTTTGACTTTTCTAGTCGTGCTAGCAAACTGCCAAAACACACCCCCATCATTGTCTGGACTAGTCTAATTGGCCAGGCATTCCTTGATGCTTATGAATTACTTCAAGATCAAAAATATCTTGCTATAGCTCAGAGCATTTGCAGATGGATTCTCGATGTGCCACGGGAACAAACTGACTCTGGCTCATGTTTGAGTTACATAGCAGAAAGTCAGGTGTCAATCCACAATTCAAACATGCTCGGTTCGGCAATGCTTGCCAGAACTGCAAAATTAACTAAAAACCCATCATATCTGGATGTTGCTCGTGAAGCTATGAGGTACAGTTGCACACGACAGCTTCCAGATGGTGCATGGTACTATGGCGAACATCCTATGCATCACTGGATTGATAATTTCCACACAGGATATAACCTAGACAGCCTAAAATGTTACATCGAAAGCACCTATGACACTACATACAAAGAAAACATGGAACGTGGACTTACATACTATAAAAGTATCTTTTTCGAACCATCTGGTAAGCCAAAATATTACCATAACCGGACATTCCCAGTTGACAGTCAGTGTGCATCCCAATCCATTGAAACACTTTCAAACTTTACTGAATTTGATGAAAAATTGCTGCCGCAAGCTCTTAAGGTTGCACAATGGACAATTAAAAATATGCAGGACAAAAAAGGTTTTTTTTATTACCGTCAATATTTTTTAGGAGTGAAATCTAAAACACCTATGCTTCACTGGGCGCAAGCTACAATGTACAAGGCTTTGACAGCTATATTATTAAAAATTAATATGCAACATTTAAAAACATAAAAATAGATTGAAAATTAACAAAACACAATGATGAGTGATGAGCGACAATGTAAATTCCTGCCCGTCTTTACTCAACAATTAATCAAACTTCGGATTATAAAAAAAATGGTAAAACATTTCTTTAGGGGTGCCTTTAATAGAATTTTACATTTACTAGCTCGTTTCATTCCTGGTGCGACTAATATACGTCCATTTCTGCATAGGCTACGGGGTGTAAAAATACACGGAAAGGTTTTTATCGGTGATGAAGTTTACATTGAAAACAGTCATCCAGAAGTCATTGAAATGTATGAAGAGGCTGAACTTGCTCCAAGATGCACACTTATTGCACATTTTCGCGGTACAGGTAAAATAATCCTTAAGCAAAAGGCCTGGGTAGGTACTGGTGCAATCATAATAGCATCACCAAATCAAACATTGACAATTGAAGAAGGTTCAGTTGTTGCTGCTGGTTCGGTAGTT
The DNA here is from genome assembly GCA_024276465.1 of Deltaproteobacteria bacterium. GTDB lineage: Bacteria > Desulfobacterota > WTBG01 > CAIYCZ01 > CAIRTM01 > JAJRXD01. The sequence continues at coordinate 26,940 of JAJRXD010000160.1, read as the reverse complement.
ACTAAAAATGTACCACCTTTTACACTAGTTGGTGGTTCACCAGCAAAACCAATTGCTAATGTTACAGTGCCTATGACTTTAGATGGTACAAGTTTTGAAGATTTCAAAAAAGGTCTTGTTCCAATCAAGAAGAAATAAGATAAAGATGCAAAACAAACTCCATTACGCAAACATTATTATTGACGACCCACTCCTAAAAGAAAATTATGGTTTTTTAAATTATCAAATATTGCTTGATTTAATGGATAAACATAATTTCTTTACTACCATCGCTTTTATACCGTGGAATTATAAGCGAACTGATAAAAAGATTGCTGCCTTATTTAGAGAAAGACCAGATAGGTTTAGTTTATGCGTTCATGGATGTGATCACACAAAAGGTGAATTCGGTGTGTCTGATATTGAACACTTAGACAGTAAGGTTAAATTAGCAACTGCAAGGATGATTGAACATGAAAAAATTACTGGTATCTCTTTTGACAGGGTTATGGTTTTTCCACAAGGAATATTCTCTAATGAAGCGTTGGATGCATTACAATTGAATAATTACTATGCTGCTGTTAATACTGTACCTATGCCTATAAACGGACATAGATCCTCAAACTTTCCCTTTTTTGTAAGGCATACACCAGAGGATATAATAACAGGTGTGACTACGAATCCTATATTTGTTGTATTACACCATGATTATTTTAAAAATGGCTACAAAAAATTGACTGATTTTGTTGGTGAACTTAATACTCGAGTTAAAATAAAATGGGACAGTATAGGAAATATTCTTAATTGTTTTTCAACTCCATCTTTTAAATCAAACAATAAACAAGCCAATGTGGACCTAAGTGGATTAGATTTGTATGGATACAAAGAATTCCTCAAAATATTAATGCGAAGATATTTATCTGATCTGAGAGATAACTATCTTTGCAAGAATGATTATATTTTTTATTATGCCAAAAAAGTTAGAGACTTAATAAAAATATAATAAACACCAAACATACACCGTTCGGCAATAACTCTTTAGATTATTGTGTAATTACTTTTAATCCAGTTGGGGGGAATGGTTGAGAATTGGTACTATGAAATTCATAGGCCCCTCTATCCACAATACCATCTTTACCCCTTTGTAAACCAGCAAAATCAATATCAAATGTCGATAGGAGATCATTTTTTCCTGCTAAAGTTGGGTGCACGAGATGATAATCAGATTGAGATACAAAGGGATTACCTGAACTTACATCAGCAGTACCACCTTCGTCATTATCAAATGTTCCAGCACAGTCAAAATAAGCATTGTTAGAATAAATTATAGTATTAGGTGTAAAACCTGGGTTAGTCATTCTTGGATTGGTGCAATTATAAAATAAATTATTATATGCAAAACTTCTATCATTCGTAGGATCACTTAAGGTTCCAGTAAAAAGAAATCCAGAAGATAAATTTACATTAATTAAAGTATTATGATGTACTTCCCATCCCTTAATTACATCTGGCCAGCTTGACTCCCCATTTGCAAAAACAGCTTTCATGTTAGTACCGCCAATAATAATATTGTTATAGATTTTCCATCGTTCACTATCGTATTTATGACACCCAACAACAAAGGTAAAAGAATCCTTAAAAATATTATTACACAAAACAATGTCATCACAATCATTCCCTGGAGAAATTTGTTGACCATGATTTGAAGGGCTAGACCAATTATTTGCAAAATAGTTGTTTTTAATTGTACAATTTTTCCATTTTCTAAACAATATGTTGCTTTGGCCATTTGCAAAATAATTATGACTTACAGTAATGTCATGCACACCATTAATGATAGGATTCGAATATAAGCCAATTTGACTATAATCATACGAAGAACCTGGAAGTATCATAGCGGTATGAGATATTTGAACATGATCTATTTGTAAAGATGACTGGTTTGAAGCAGGTATTCCTATTAAACGTCTCGGTGCACTGTAAGTTGATGGTGATATTTTAAATCCGTAGGAAGATTCATTGCTCCCACTTCCTGTTGCGCCATCAAACACCCAATAACCAGTCTGAAATCTTAATGTTGCTCCATTTACATCAGGCTGGTCTGCATTAAAATGAGCTTGATCATCTCCATAAGTAGAACTCCAACCAGTAACTGAAGTACAATCTGGATTATCAGTAGTAGCCTTTCTAATATAGATATAATCAGTACCGCTTTCTGCATCATCAAAATCATAGTATCCATATGTTCCATCTGCAATATAATATGTATCACCCCTTGTAAGAGTAGCTGGGAGTTCTGTCCAGGCATTTGTCCAGTCTGATCCGTCATTGCTGCCTGTAGCACCACTGCGTATGTAGTGGTTTGCTGAAAAAGCCAAACCCGGAAGGAGTAAAACAAAAAGAAAAATATAAAAATATTTGAGGGCTGTAATTGAAAAACTGTTTTTGTTGTTTGTTTTCATTCTGGCACCTCGTTTTAATAATTGATTTAATTGAATTGTTAGAATTAATTTCTGTAAATCAAAGCTCAAAGTGAAAAAGCTTTTCCCTCGTGACCGGAGTTTATCCCGACTTGTCGGGATGGTAAAAAGTAAGTAAAGCAGTGTCCATGCCAATAACAGTTAAATTGTATATTATCGTACAACCATAAGCAATATCAGCACCAATTGATTTTTCTGTTTTCGCTGATTATTTTGCTTTTTATATTGTTGTTCCAGTTTGGAATCATAGTGTTACTACTGTTCCATTTTGGAGTAACTGTTTTTCTGCAGCCTGATTCTTTATCTTTAATATACTATAATCGAACAGGTATCACAACTTGTTAAGCGAATTTTTTAATATTTGTAAAATAAATTTTCAGAAGATTTTACAGCAGGCAAGAAGATTATCTACCACCAGCACTACTGGATTCCCGCTAAAAGCACGCGGGAATGACAAATGGGTCAGGCTTTTTACCCTTCGTGCTCTTCGTGTGCTTAGTGGTGAATACAGAAGCAGAAATAATAATATTTTATCTACCATCCCGACAGGAAGGAAAAGAAGAGATTACCGTAGCCTGTCCCGATTTATCGGGACAATGACAGGCAGTGCAGGTTTTTTTATATCACCACGAAGAGCACGAAGCTCACGAAGAAAAACCATATTAACCGCAGACAGATCCAGGAAAATTAATTATTACAAATTATACATCGAAGATCTTCGTTGAATAACGGGACTGACAATCAGGCGGTCGATCAGCCTTCGTTCTTTTAAACTACGGCACGACTGGCCTGCCCGCCTGATGGGCATCATAAGCATATGGTCAATCCCTGTCTGTGGGGATGGGAATTGCAGTATCTAATTGTCCCGTTATTCTATAGCAAAGAAGAAAAGGCACAGAGAAAAAGGAACAGCAGTTTACCACGAAGAAAAAGAAGGAAGGGAAAGCCTTACCACCCCGATAACTCAGGATAAACTGCAAGCACGAAGAGACACGAAGGGGGGGAAAGATTTCTCCCTGCGGTCGAAATGACAATAGAGGGTGAACATAGGGGTTAAAAGGAATATTTGAAACAGACCTCCCCCCTAATCTCTCCTTTAACTAAAGAAGGGTTAGGAAGGAAATTCAGCGCATACTTTATGTCTGTGTTATATTTGTTAAGTGAAAAATTGGTCGCTTTCAATTGGATTTTGCTGTGAAGTTCTCCCGCATATAAAATAAGGGGACAGGCTGTGGAGAAATCTTCTCTTTGTGATCAAGCAACCCGGATACCTGTTTCAAGGATTTTTTTTACAAAAGGATTTTCAATATTAAAATCTTCTGGAGTGTAGGGTACAGGCTCAAGGTCACAACTAACCATAAGTTTAATGCGTCTGATTTTACCCCTGTCAATAAAGCGTTCGCCTTCAAATGATTTAGATACGATTGCGATATCTATATCACTCCATTCTGTATATGTACCTTGAGCGTAACTTCCAAATAGAACAGCTTTTTCGATAATGATTTTATTTTCAGTCAATTTTTTCAAGAATTGATCTATTGTTTTTATTACTTTATCTGGGATTTTAGCCATATCTTCATCTCTTCAATTTTGTGGTAATAATGTTCGGTAAACTCTTTATCGCATTTCTTATAGAATTCATATTTATATTGGGGATACCTTGCTTCCTGATTAAAATCAGACACTTCATCCAGAAAATTTTCTTGATCTTCAGTCAGAGTCAGGTTTGTATGTCTTACTAATTTAATAAGGTTATGCGTTTTTGGCGGCAGTTGATTGTTATTATCTTGTATATAAAGTGCTTTCAATGTCTTTTCCAGAACCAAATGTCCAAGAAATAAGCACCAGTCATATTTTTCTGATAAAAACAAACTACATGCTGTATCCCAATCATGGTCTGCTCCATCAAGCCAATGTTGAACATGTTCTTTGATATTCATTTTTTGACGACCGAGATTTATTTTAATAATATCCTTTTAAATAGCGCATAAATTATAGAACTGGTGAAATTGCATGTCAACAAAAACAAGGGGAAGTTCCGGGGGCACCCATTAAAAATTTCATCATGGAGGCGCTGTTTATTTTCATCAGGAGAAGCAGTTTCAAAAAACAGCTCCAAGGCTTCCCTGAGATTATTACGAGCCGCCTCGATTGTATCTTTTCAGCCCCCTATATAATGTAGACACAAATTGCTCGTAATTATGCTATAAAAAATCAACATTTATCTACCACCAGCACTACTGGATTCCCGCTAAAAGCACGCGGGAATGACAAATGGGTCAGGCTTTTTACTCTTCGTGCTCTTCGTGAGCTTCGTGGTGAAAAATCTTTTTTTAATACTACCATCCCGACAGACGTGGATAAACTCCGAGCACGAAGAAAAACAGATGAGATTGCCATAGCCTGTCCCGATATTCATCGGGATTTTCTTTGGAGCAGGCAAAGAAAAGTACCTGTTTGCTGCCATCCTGCAATCACTCAGGATTACAGACTTTCAATCTGTCCTGCAATTCAGGGGGAAGCTCCTGCCCATTTGTCTCTTGACATTCAATTAGAAATTACTTAGCCTTATTGCATAGCTTATCAAAAAGGAGAATGTGATGCAGACAACTATCTCTAACAAATATCAGGTGGTAATTCCAAAGTCAGTCAGAGAACATCTTAACCTGAAACCCAAACAAAAGTTGACTGTTATAGAGAAAGACAAACTTCTTATTCTTATCCCGCAGTCCTCTCTTGAGGAGTTAAGAGGTTTTGCAGCAGGTGCCAAAATCGCTGACTACCGGGAAAAAAAGGATCGTTTCTGATGATTATTGTTGACTCCTGTGGATGGTTAGAATGGTTTACTGATGGCAAACTGGCTGACAAATATCAGGTTGTCAGCAAACTTTATATGCTGTCCAAATAAAACCCGATTTTGGACAAGAGTGATTTTGGAGTTTAAAAAATGAAGGAATTTAGCGTAATAATAGAAAAAGATGAGGATGGGTATTTTGTTGCTTCAGTACCGTCACTTCGCGGTTGTCATACTCAGGCCAAATCTCTTGATACATTAATAAAGAGGATTAAAGAAGCAATTGAACTTTGTCTTGAGGTGGAAAAGCCAATATCCAATGAATTTATTGGTGTGCAAAAAGTGGCGGTAAATTGATGACCGCGTTTCCATCAATAACAGGCACTCGGCTGATTCGAGCATTGCGCAAACTTGGTTTCGAAGTAGTACGTGTAAAAGGCAGTCATCATTTTCTGCAACATCAAAATGGCCGATGCACAGTTATTCCACTTCACAGAGGAGAGGCTATAGGTCGTGGACTTCTTGCTCAAATTTTACGAGACTGCGACATCACAAAAAAAGAATTGAAAAAAAATCTTTAACACCAGCCCAGGGTCATGTCCTGAAATATCAGTTTTCCTTTTCCCTTCGTGTCCTTCGTGCCCTTCGTGGTTATTTCAGGAATACTAACCGCAGACACACGCAGAAAAATTAATTATTACAAATATACGTCGAAGATCCTCGCAATAATAAAACCACCCTGCCCTGTTTTATCAAACCCTCCACCTGTCCAGGCTAACACCTAAGAATTTTTCAAGTTTCCTGTTGGGCTCCTCAAACAGATCCAGCAGTTTTTTTCTTGTTTCAGGCAGCATTGGCTGAAGCTTGTACTGCGACTTTACCCTGCGTCCAATAAAGGAATTTTTCAGGATTTCAAATACTGCATCTTTTGTTTTCCTGGGCATGCAATCTATAATGGAAGAAAGAAGGGGGATCTTTTTCAGCCTCATGGTTGTTTTAGACCTTATGAAAGTTTCAGCACCCCCGATATTGCGCCTGACAATACCATCAGATATAAAATCACCCTGCTGAACATTAAGGAATCTGTATATTTTTTCAAGCAGATTCCGGGGAGTCTGCCTGAGTTCATCATAAAAAAGAAACAGAAAACATTCTGCAGGGAAAAATCGCAGAAAGCGCTCTATCTGCTTCATGTACATGCTGCAGTCAGCATAAATATCATCCCTTTCAAGAGCCTGCTCAAATGTCATTGTGACTCCGAGGCGCATGTGATGCCCGTAATGAGAATAAGCTCTGTCAACCGGGTGGCGCATAATGTAAATAAATTTGGGGTCACGCACTGCCTGAGCTATTTTTTCAGGCGCGTCAAGAGTGTGTGGCCATCGTGTGTAGGTGGTTGATGCTTCTCCGCAAACCTGATTTTCTCCAGCTTCTGCAAAAAGGCTTTTGTACCACAAAATACCACGGTCATACACCTCCTGCCTGCTGAAAAATTCAGGCTCTTTTATTTCTGACATGAAAATTTCAGGGTGTTTGTACAGATATTCATACAGGGTGCTGGTGCCTGATTTTGCAGATCCTATGAGCATAAAATCAGGGAGTCGTCCTTTTTTTTCAGATTTATCATGGTTTGTTTTGTTCATGGCTTTCCCTGAAAAGCATGTTTTTGTAGTGCTGAGTATTTATGGCAACTGCCCATGCAGCAAAGCACAGAACCACACAGAAAATTATAATAACAATATCTGACTCGAAAAGAAAAATTCTTGAAAAAAATCCTGGGATTAATACTATGGACGAATACATCAGCCCCCTGAGCAGACACTTTAAATAGCTGTCCATTTTCAGGCCTGTCAGTTTTACAGTTCCTCTGAGCTGAAGTACAAAAAGGCTCAGCATACCGATAAGAACTGTTGATGCCCCGCCAACCAGTCCAAACATCTTAATTGCAGGATAGGCAATAACAAGAACAATGATTGCCCTTACAAGGGCATAGCGCCTCTGCAGATGAGGCTTTGCGTATGAAAAATAGAGCTGCATCATGATAGTGCTCAGCATCCGCACCATGACATAGGTCATAAGAATTGAAAAAGGGGTTGAAACAGCAGCATATTTTTCTCCATAAACAACAGCAAGCAGGGACCTGGAAGCAACAATGCATAAGCCTATAACAGGCATGCTTATCATGATGGTCAGGTCAGTTATTTTCAAAAACCAGTTCCTGAGCTCCTGCTCTTTATTCTGAAGATTTGTAAAAGCAGACAGTACAAGCCTGGATACGATTTTAGAGAAAACATTAAGCGGCACAAGAGCAAAAATTCTTGCCATGGAATAAAGTCCAAGCTCCTCCATTGTAACAAACCGCCCAAGCATGAAAATGTCAAACTGGAAAAAAACAGCAGACAGTATGGGTAGCCCAACCATGCCACGGGCAAAATGCAGAAGATCTGTCAGCTTCTTTCTGTCAATTTTCATGGACGGCCTGAAAGGAAGCAGAAGGTATGAAAACAGGCAGACTGAAGTATGTTCAATGGTGTAGCCCAGGACCAGGGGCCAGACACTTTTATAATAAAGGCTCAGCAGCACTGCTGTAATCAGGTTAATAACAGCCGGGGTCTGTTTTATTATAATCCATTTCAGAAAATTAAAATCTCTTTCAAGGACATGTGTCTTCGGACAAATAATACCGTTAAAAAACAGGACTGAAAAAGCAACACGCATGGGCACAAGCAGCTCGGGCTGCTTAAAATAGCTGCACAGCAGCGGGGATATGAAAAAAGCAATGAGGTAAAGGCATACTGCCCTTATAGCGGAAAACCAGAATGCAACATTGAGAAAATCTGATGTTTTCCCGTGCTTGTTTTGAATTACAGCCTGCCTTATTCCAACTTCAGTAAAAGCCTCGGAAACAGCAACTGATGACATTATGGTTGCCATAAGGCCAAAGTACTCAGGTGCAAGGAGCCTTACAAGAATAATATTGCGGATAAACCTGAGTACAACTTCAAAACCTGACGCACCTGTAAGGATAATCCCGCCCCTGGCAAACCTGCCCTTCAGTTCATCTGATTTAATTATGGAGCGTATTTTTGAGAGCAAAATATTTCTTTCCTCCTTCGTGCTCTTCGTGACTTCATGGTTCAATTCTTTTTTTCTTTCCACCACGAAGAACACGAAGAGCACGAAGGAAATGAAGATTTCTCACATTCGTTCGAAATGACAGCCCTGCTTTTCATCAACCACAACCTGCATGCTTTGTGCCCTTGTGCCTTTGCCCCTGTCTTTTTTCCTTCGTGTCCTTCGTGCCTTCATGGTTCAATTCTTTTTTTCTTTCAGTGCTGCTTTAACCCGCAACACGTAACTCGCAACCCGTTTTTCCTCTGTGCCTTTGCTCCTGTTTTACTTTTTTAAAACTGCCTGTTTAAGTCTCATCATCTGTTCTTTTCTAAGATACATTGCAACATCAAGAGGCACTGCAAAAGGCTCCCTGCGCATCATTGACCACAGATAACCTGATGTCCGGAAAACTGCTGCAAGCAGAAAAGGGGGTAAAGGTATCCATGAAAAAAACCGGGCTGTCTGAAACAGAGGGTGATACCCGTTTACATATTCCATCATTCCACGGCGAAAGTTTGCATAAAGAGTGCTGCCTTTTTCCGCACCCATACGGCGATGATGATATATTTTCATATCAGGAAAAGTCGTGGCCTGCCATCCGTTCATTCGAGCCATAACCTCAGCAATCATGTCAACCCCACCGCGCTTAAGGGGTATGTATCCACCTGTTGCTTCAAAACACTGCCTGCTAAACATCTGCATTGATCCTGATGCACTCCATTCATAGTTGTAGGATTTAGGAATCCATTTTCCGGATGTCTGCTCATAAACTACTGCACTGCCAATACCAATTTTTTTATTAGACTCCATCTTTGACAGTACATCCTCAAAAAACGAGGGTTCAAAAGAGACATCAGAATCCATGACTCCGATAAAGCTGTAATCAGTTGTTTCTGGAATTTTTCTCACCCCTTCCATGATCGCATAAACTTTTGATCCAAAATCCCTGCCTGTGCCCGGCTCTCTTCTTAAAAGCTGGATAAAATCAGCTTTGCTTTCATAATGCTTTACAATTTCATCTGTCCTGTCCGTGGACCCGTCACTTACGATTATCCATTTTTCAGGCAGAAAAGTCTGTTCTATAACTGATTTTATAGTCTTTTCAATGTATTTTTCTTCGTTTCGTGAAGGGGTTATGAGAATGTACTTGAGGGTTTTGTCCATATATTAATATCACCTCTTTGAAAATTGACTTAATTGTAGTATCTTTTCGAATGAAACACAAAAATAATTACAAAAAAATAAAAGAAAAAGGGATCAGGGGGGTGGTAATCTCAACGTTTTTTCTTCGTGCTCGGAGTTTATCCACGTCTGTCGGGATGGTAGTATTAAAAAAAGATTTTTCACCACGAAGCTCACGAAGAGCACGAAGAAAAAATGGAATTTGATGATTTATCAAACAGAGTTATTGGCTGTGCAATTGAAGTCCACAGGCATCTTGGGCCGGGTTTGCTTGAATCAACTTACGAGCAATGTCTCGCCCATGAACTCTCTTTAAAAGCAATTAAATTCAAATTACAGCATCCTTTTATAACCCTTCGTGCTCTTCGTGTTCTTGTAATATAAAAAAACCTGCGTTCATCCCTGTCTTTACGAGGATATTCGACGGATATTTGTAATAATTAATTTTTCTGCGTGTGTCTGCGGTTAATATTCTTTTTCTTCGTGCTCGGAGTTTATCCACGTCTGTCGGGATGGTAATATAAAAAAACCTGCGTTCATCCCTGTCTTTACGAGGATCTTCGACGGATATTTGTAATAATTAATTTTCCTGGATGTGTCTGCGGTTAATATTCTTTTTCTTCGTGCTCGGAGTTTATCCACGTCTGTCGGGATGGTAATATGAAAAACATGCACTGCCTGGCATTGTCCAGATATCCAATGAGGATCTTCGACATGTTAAGTCTGCGGTTAATATTCTTTTTCTTCGTGTTCTTCGTGCTCTTCGTGGTAATATGAAAAACATGCACTGCCTGGCATTGTCCCGGTAAATCAGGACAGGCTACTGTTGTGTCAAACCTGTAACAACGCAACAAAGATAGTCATTGCGAGGCCGAAGGCCGCGGCAATCTTTTTGGCAAAAAGCACAAGATTGCTTCGCTAAGCTCGCAATGACATGCGACTTTATATTGTTGACACGACACTACGGCAATCTCTTTTGATAAATTTATGAAATTTTTCCTTCGACCAATGGCTAACAGCAAACAAGAGGTTATTATGAGTATAAAACAATATTTCATGCCAGTTTTGTTTTTTATTTTCTGCATTATACCCTGCTATGCCGGCGCTGGTTCTGCAAAACCATCAATGCCGGACATTAGCGAAGAGTTTGACGGATGGCGTGTCATGCCTGTACGGTCCAAGCAGGAATACCTTGGGGGCATGATTGGCGGGGAAGCAGAGCAGCACAACCAGGGCATTGCGCGCTCTGTATCAAATCCTGATGTTATATACCTGTCCCATGACTGCGGCCAGGTCTGGCGCAGTGATGATTCAGGCAAAACATGGAATAAACCGCCTTGTAAAAATATGTATGTTGTTGCAGGCCAGTCAATTGAGGTTGATCCTGCTGATGAAAAGACTGTTTTTGTGTTAATGGACAACTCCTGGGACTGGATGCACAAAGATTACCAGGGAATATATCGTTCTGATGATGGGGGCGATACCTGGCAGTTTGTGCTTCCAGTTAAAACTGATATTAAAAACAGCAGGAGATATCAGCACAATATTGCTTATGACCCCACCACCACAACTGACGGGCGAACAAAGAGATGGTATGCGGCTGTTACGAATGACTGGCTTTACAGAACAGATGACAGGGGCACAACCTGGCACAAAGTTTCTGAGCTGTCTTCATGCGGACATATTTATTCAATCATGGTTCATCCATCTGATGGTAAAACCATATTCCTTGCAACTGAAAAGGGCTTGTTTGAAGGCAAAAACCAGGGCAGGAGCATTGAAAAAACCGGTGATCTTCCTGCAGGGGCTGTTTCTTCAATTGCCATAGACAGCAGGAAACCAACAGCTGTTTACGTGGTTCTGAAAGGTCTGGGGCTTTACAGATCAGATGATGGGGGCAGAAAATTTATCCTTGTCAGAAAATTTAAGGCTGAGCATGTTTTTATTAACCCCCTGCATCCTGATGCAATGTATCTTGCTGGATCGTATAATACCATGCTGAGCACTAATGGGGGCAAAAAATGGAAAACCGTGTCACTTTCTCCTGCCCCCGGCCTTGGCAGGGATTACAAGAAAAGAATGGGCAGGCCCATGACAGGAATTGTTCCTGACCCCCGCAATCCTCTGCAGGCAGTAGCATACAGCACTGCTGCAATCTGGCGAACAGATGACGGCATCAGCTTCCGTGACAGCTCAGCCCTGTTTACAGGTTACAACTGCGGGTGGTGGAATCACTCAATAGGATTTGACCTTGAGAACCCAAACCGCTTTGCAATATTTAATGCAGATGTTGGAATGGCAATTACTGAAAACAGGGGCAATTTTTTTTACAGGCGGGGAGTGCCCAAAAAATGGCGCACAAAAGCATATAAAAAAATTCCATGGACCAGCATGCACAGCGCAGCCCTGCAGCCCGGGACCAAAACCATTATAGCTGCTGTTGGAAACACCTGGAAAAAAAAGCTGGTAAAAAGCAATGATTCAGGTATTACATGGGAAATTATTAACAGCAAACTGAAAAACTATCTTTTCATATCATTTCATCCACAAAAAAAGAATATTGTATATGCTGATGACATGGTGTCAGAAGACGGGGGCTTAACATTCATGCGAATTCCGTATCTTGCTGAGCATAAAGCCTCTGTTCTTGATTTCTGTTTTAATCATGCTGACACTGTTTATGCCATGGACAAAAAGCGCAAAACCATTTTCCGCTCTGATGACTGCGGAAAAACCTGGAGGGTTTACGTGGCTGCTGCATGGTCTTTTGCACGCCATGACAGCAAGCCCACTTTTTCAGCTCATGCTTCTGACCCTGACATTATATACACAATAGACAAAAGCGGTGACCTTGCTGTATTTGATGGAAAAAAATGGAACAGCGTTGGGGTGCTTGATCTTGCAGGTTCAGAAAAACCGAAAAATTATGTTCGCTCAGTTGTTGTTGATGTGCTGCACCCGGAAGTCATTTATGCTGGCATGTTTGCACCTGGAACTGAAACAGTCTGGAGAAGCACTGACAGCGGCAAAACATGGAAAAACATATCATACAACCTGCCCCGCCTTGGTGTGTCAGGAATGAACATCAACCCCCATTCAGGAGAACTGTTTATCGGGGGTTGTGCAGGAACGTGGGTTTTTCCTCCTCCGTATAAATCCTCAAACCTGATTTATCCTTCTCTTGTATCCAGGCCCTCATGCCATGATGATTTAAAAAACGGCAATGAGCTGGGGATTGACTGCGGAGGCTCATGCAGGCAGGTATGCGAATAGGTTTTAAAAATATTAAGGCACGAAGAAGACAAATGAAGAAGAATGACAAATGTTTTGAACCGCAGAATGTCGAAGTGAAAAAAATTCATAATTCGATATTCTATTGTTCGATATTCAGCTGTTAGCACCCTTCGTGAGCTTCGTGGTGAATATTCTTTTTTTAATATCACCACGAAGGACACGAAGTTCACGAAGGAAAGGAACAAGGAATTACGAATGTTGAAGTGATAAAAAAACTTCCTGATTCGACATTTTAGTGCTCGATATTCTGCGGTTCTTATGCTCTTAGCGGTGAATAAATTCGTTTTTTATTTCTTCAATATCCTTTTCCCACCAGGCAGATTCTTTCATTTCTCTGATTTTCTCATCAGAAAACCTGTACCTGATAATCCTGGCTGGATTTCCCCCGACAATTGCAAAATCAGGAACATCCTTTGTCACAACACTTCCTGCACCAATAACAGCCCCGTCACCAATGTTTTTTACTGAAGGAAGAACAATGCTGTTATGTCCGAACCAAACGTCATTTCCTATTACCAGGTCTGTTGACCTGATTTTGTTTTCATCAATCACCCTGTAAGCAGGATTATAGAAAAACGGGTGAGTTGAAAAGCTTTCAAGGGGATGATTTGCTGAAATCAGACAGATGTCAGAGGAAAAAGAACAGTACCTTCCAATTACAGTCCCCTCAGGAATATTGCCAGGCCTGAAACAGCCGCCATAGCTGTACATGCCAACAGATATGTTGTGATACTGCCTGAACAGCCTCCTGATGGCAGGAGAATAATGCTGACCTCCTTCAAGGGCTGCAATGCATCTTATCAGAAGGTGGCGCAGGACTCTTTTGTTAATGGGATACATTAAGCAGAAGAATTTAACCAGATATGTTTTGAATATTTTCATAGTTGTCAGTTAACCGGATTTTTTCTTTGTGCTTTTCGCAACTTCGTGGTTTTATGTTTTTTAAAAAATTCTAACCGCCAGCCTGTCCCGATTTATCGGGACAGGCTGGCGCATGTTTTTCCTTCTTGTCTTTTTGGTAAATATTATTTGCTCGTTACATTAGTGGATTTCCATGCCAGAGCCCCCTTTGAATCAGGCGTCTTATTGTGCCAAAAACTGATTTTATCTTTGTCATTCCTGATGCCATAAGCCAGCACCTGAAAAGATTAAATCCGGAAAAGTCTGTAACAGGAATGCCAAGAAGCTTCATTGCAAGCACCCTTCCAAAAATCTCTTTTCTCCGCTCCACAAGCCCCTGGGCTTTAATTACATTTCCTGCTTTTGATTCTTCTGCATTAAGGTATCCTGACAGGATAGCTTTTTCAAGTATCTGCCTGCCATGGAGGTTCCTTGCAAGAATAAGGGACAGTCCTGGATTTTTTTTCTCGCTCTGATACCTGTGCCACGCATCTCCACATGAGATGTCAGCAGTCTGGCCTAATCCGTCAGGGCACAGGTGACACCGGAACGGGCGATACTTCTGAAGAAAGTGCCAGCTGTCGCGGTATGTCAAATGAGTTGTTTGCCTGCCACTGTTATCGACTGTTGTAAAGCCGCCGGGCCAGCCATTGCCCCTGTAGTAAAGCGATGCCAGCGAGGACAGGTCAAAATCAAGTTTTTTCAGAAGATCAAGGGTTGCCCTGCTGGATGGTGTTCCTGCGCAGAAAAAGCTCAGGACCAGACCCAGGTTTCTGTCAAGTTTCGGGCGTTTTTTTCTGAGTTTACTGACTGCTGCAGCATCGCAGGGCTTGCCGATAAATACTGCCGGCCTGTCACTTTCTTCAATAAGATGAAGGCTTTCGCATGGAGATGATGTAAGATAGCGCGAGCCTGTATGCTGTAGAAGCTCTTCCCTGCTGCGGCTTATTTTTGCATGGTTTTTCCATGGCTCAGCAGAATCCATCCCGGAATGCAGAACAAGGGAGAAGTTTTCTTTTTCAAGACAGTAAAGAGCAATGGCAGTAAGAGCACCTCCGGATGAAGCCTTGAAGCGGATGCTTTCATCCACTGCATGACCTTCCATGATTTTTAAAGCAGGTCCAATTAGCAGTGACTCATTACAGGTGGCTTTATCATTTTCAACATCAATCCGGCAGCCAGGGCAGATGTCAAGGCAGTCTGTGCAGGTTTTACATACAGCCCTGTTAAAGCGTGGCCTTATGCCCACAGAAAGAATATTTTCAAGCACAACATCCTGCTTGTCGCAGAAATAGCAGCAGGCCCCGCAGCCAGTACACAGGCCCCAGTCAACAACATCAGGTAGAGTTTTTATTGATCGCATAATTTCATTTTTTTTAAATTCTTTTCTAACCACGAAGGGCACGAAGAAAAGGAAGATAATTATAAAACAAACCTCCTGATTCCATCTTTTAATTTCTTAACATTGAAATTCAATAAGAGACCTTTTTTTATGCATGACAATTTCATGTAAGTCAATAGTTGTGCTTCATGGATTGCCTTGAGTTCTTCCACGCTTTTCAGTTCTACGATCAGATCATTCTCGACCAGCAAGTCAATCCGATATCCACAATCCAGTTGTATATCTTTATAGAATACTGGAAGGGGATGTTGCCTTTTGAATTTAACT
The DNA here is from genome assembly GCA_024276465.1 of Deltaproteobacteria bacterium. GTDB lineage: Bacteria > Desulfobacterota > WTBG01 > CAIYCZ01 > CAIRTM01 > JAJRXD01. The sequence continues at coordinate 11,528 of JAJRXD010000160.1, read as the reverse complement.
GCTTTTAAATTCAGTTCATAGGCAAGGCAGTTTTCATAAGTGGATTCAAGCAAACCAGGACCAGGATGTCTATGAACTTCAATTGCACAGCCGATAACTCTGTTTGACAAATCATCAAATTCCATTTTTCTTCGTGCTCTTCGTGGTTAGATTTTTCTTTTCTTCTTCCTTCGTGTCCTTCGTGGTTAATGCTTTTTCTTTTTTTCCTTCGTGCTCTTCGTGGTGAATAATTTTATTTTTTAATAATTTATTAAACGTTTCCATTATTAATTTCTGTGCCTCAGCAACCTGCTTTTTTATAATGGGTCTGATCTGTTCACGGTTTTTATAGCAGTCAAGAATCTTTTCTGTTATTGTGTTTTCATTTTCCTTTCGGGCATCCACAACACTGTCGCCAGAGCCAATTGAATCAAAAACCCCGATAAACTTTTTGCTGTATGCAACTCCAACAGTGGGTATTGACTGGGAAAGAGCAGCTATGCAGGAGTGCATCCTTGACCCGATAAAAAAATCGCAGTTTCCTATAATGCCTTTTATTTCAGACTGGTTATATTCACGGCTCATGATGCAGACACGGTTTTTTTCAGCTTCATTCAATGATTTAAGAACATCCCTTGAAGCATCAGGGTCGCTGTTGATATTGCCGGGGGGGCCGAATGTGTGCGGAACAAGAAGAATCCGCGCATCTGTTTCTGCAAGCAGGGTTTTCAGAAGCTTTTTTGCAAAGCTTCTGAAATCTATCTTCAGACCGAACATGTTTGAGCGCGTGTATCCTCCGTTATACATGAGACCGTTTATGTTAAAGCCGATAAGGGGGTGGGCTGATTTATCGGTAATATCAACAGGGGGCTGTATATCAGGATTGTGCGGCATTATTGAATCCAGCATGAACGCAACATCAGGGCAGAACAGCACATTAAGCTGTTTAAATTTATCTCCTGTTAAATCCTCTATCGTTATAATGCTGTCCCTGTCTCTTGAAAAAATGGCTGAAGAGTGGCTTATAATATAAGTGGCAATAAATTTTCCGGCTGTTGATTTATATGGTCCGTAAGTCTGGGGAAACAGCACAAGTTTTTTACCAAGAAGCAGGGCAATAACAGGGGTCAGAGAAGAAAACAGAAGCCTCTGTAAACCATATATGTCACTGAAGCTGTCACCTCCGAATATGTCACCTGCAAAATCACACTGATGCATCTGTCCCAAAAATCTGTTTGAATCAGTTATTTTTTTTCTGAGACCTTTCAGGGGGATCAGCCTGTGAATGCAGGCAAGAAAAAATATCAGAAAAAGATGCTCTGATGGTTTTGCTTTTGGGGAAAGCCTGTGGTTAACCACATCAATTTTCAGAGTGCCAGAAGCCAGCATCACTTCCTGTGGATCAGATATACGGTTGCCTGTAAAAAATGATACAAACGCACCAGGTTTGTTTTTTTTTATCAGTTTTACAAGAGAAGATGCAAGCGCTGAGACCCCTTTGTTGCCGGTTCCCATGGATGCTCCCATCAGGCAGACCTTGAATTTTTTTTCTGGTTCCATGATTTTAAAACTCTATATTTACAGGACCTGACTGTCAACACATTAAGGCATCGAAAGTTTTTATTAAAAATTTAAGTTTTTATTAAAAAAACAGAGAATTAAACCATATTGAAAATCAGCATAAAAAATGGTATTCTTAAAATTACCTTAAACTTAATTGTATTTTAATCTATGATTTACGCTGTAACATAATTATGCGATCTGACAGATCAGAAAAGCCTGTATTAATAATTGCATACAAGCACTGGAGCACTGATCCACGCATCCAGAGAGAGATAGGCGCACTTGTGGACAATGGCTACATGGTTGACTACATATGTACAAGAATGTCATCTGAGCCAAAGCCGTCCATGAGAGGTGTAAGAATATATTCTTTTCCAATTCATAAAAAAAGAGGCGGTGTTCTGAGATATATGACAGAATATGCAACTTTTTGTTTGTTTGTGTTTATTATGACGAACTGCCTTTATCTGCGCAACAGGTACAAGCTGATAATACCCTTTGTCATGCCTGAATTTTTAGTCCTTAACTGTGTTATTCCAAAGATCTTCGGAGCAAAAATTCTTACAGACTGGGAGGACCCCTCAAGGGAGGTTTTTCTTGCAAAGTTCAGGAATGGAGAAAAAAGTTTCTTTTTTAAGCTCATCTCCCTGTTTGAAAAGCTCAGTGTTATGGTCGCAGACGAGATAATAACCCCTAATGAAGGCTTCAGAAAAGCTTTTGTGAAAAGGGGTTATGATGCCGGAAAAATTCATATAATAATGAATGCACCGGACCCGACAATTTTTTTTGATGATGCTGAAGAGCACTGTTTTCCTGATGACGGAACATTTGTCATTCTTTACAGCGGCTCCATTGTAAGGCGCCACGGCCTGGATGTCATGATAAAAGCAATGCCGCTTATAGTGCAGGAGATACCCGGGGCCAGGCTTAAAGTGCTTGTGGGCCAGGAGGAATACCTCAGCGAGTGCAGGAACCTGTGCAGTGAGCTTGGGATGGAAAAGCATGTTGAGTTTGCAGACGGTGTTTATATATCAAAAATACCTGACATTATAAAAAGCTGTGCAGCAGGGGTTGTTCCCAATCGCAAAGATGCCTTTACCATGATTAATTTTCCCCAGAGAATTCTTGAATTTGCTCTTCTTAAAAGGCCTGCTGTTGTTCCAAAACTGCCCGGGATAGAGGATTACGTGGATGAGAGCAGCGTGGTTTTTTTCGAGCCCGGAAATCATGCTGACCTTGCATCAAAGATAATTGACCTGCACAGATCTCCTGAAAAATGGCAGAGCATTGTTCGCAGTGCCCATGCTGTTGTAAAAAAGCTTGAGTGGAGACAGCCCTTCCTTGATATTGTTGAACGACTGTGCCGCTGAGCAAAATCATTCAAGAAACCGATGCTTTTTCCCGAAGCACTCTATCTGAAGCTTTTAAAAATTAAACTGTTGCTCTCGAGCCAAAGGGTATAAAATGGATGAAGCACTGCGTGGTGTTCAGTGGACAACTTACGGACAAACCATCCTGAATCCTCTTGCATTTTCATTTGTCCTTGCAATGGGCCTGCTGCTGCTGTTTCTGCCCCGCAGATATGCAATAGTTCCTTTTATTGCAACAGCCCTGTTTACAACCCCTCTGCAGAGAATTGTCATTGCAACACTTGATTTTGACATGATACGGATTATGGCACTGTTTGGCATGGTGCGGGTTCTTATGCGGTCAGAATACAGGCATTTAAAGCTGAACCGGATTGATATTTGCATGATCCTGTTTGTTCTGGTTAACATTGTGGCATACACAGCACTGTGGGGAACAAAGGAGGCCTTTGTAAACCGGCTGGGCATGGCATATAATGTTATCGGTATGTATTTCCTGTGCAGGATACTTGTAAGGGATTTTACGGACATGCAGGTTGTTATAAAATCCCTTGTTATAATGAGCCTTCCGGTTGCCCTGTTCATGATAACCGAGCAGCTTACAACCCGTAATTTTTTCAGTGTTATGGGGGGGGTTCCTGAAATAACAGTAATACGTGATGGCAGGCTCCGCAGCCAGGGTGCTTTTTCTCATCCAATAATGGCTGGAACTTTTGGAGCTTCGCTGGTGCCTTTAATCTTCGGGTACTGGTGTCTGAACAAAAAAAAGATAAAAATCGCTGCTCTTGGCCTTGTTTCCGCCTTCACCATAACCCTGACCTCTGCCTCAAGCGGCCCTGCCCTTACTTTGATGTCAGCACTTTTTGGCCTCTTCATGTGGAGATTCAGAAAACAGATGAGACCTGTTTTCTGGGCAGGTGTTGCATCCCTTGTATTCCTTCACATAATAATGGAAGGGCCTGTGTGGTCTCTGATAGGACGGGCAACTGTTGTAAGCGGCTCAACAGCCGGTCACAGGGTCAGACTTATAAGCAAAGCAGTGGAATACTTTGATGAGTGGTGGCTCATGGGAACCTATGGCAGCGGGCACTGGGGATGGGGACTTGAGGATGTAACCAACATGTATGTTCGCGTGGCAATAGACAGCGGCCTTGCAGGGCTTGTTGTTTTTGTTGTGATAATAGCATTGTGCTTTAAGACAATTGGCAGAACAGTAAAAAAACTTCAAGGGTATCCACAGTATCAGAAATTTGCATGGGCTTTTGGGGCCTGTCTTTTCTGCCATACAGTATCATTTTTAGGGGTTTCATATTTTGGCCAGATAACATTTATATGGTATATAATGCTTGGGATGATATCTACGCTTAGAACAGTGCGGGTTGAATGAAGAAAGCAGGCAGGGGCAGAGGCACAGAGGAGCAAAGGCACAAAGGGCCATAGGCAGATGAAAATGTAAAATTAAAATCGAATGACGAATGACGAACCGCAGAATGTCGAAGTGATAAAAAAAAACTTCGTAATTCGACATTCTACTGTTAGCAACCTTCGTGTACTTCGTGAGCTTCGTGGTGCTATTAAAAAAAAGATTTTTCACCACGAAGGACACGAAGGGGAAAATAAAAAAACAATGACGAATGACGAACAAGGAATTATGAATGTCGAAGAAAAGAAAAACTTCATGATTCGACATTCTGCGGTTAATAAAAGCTTTTTTGCAGGGCAGACTTCATGACAGGTTGAGGATGTGGTATAATTTAATATTGGGCATGAAATTGGAGTGTTTTAATATGAAAAGCAGAACTATCTCTGTTTTTATACTGTATTTTATTGTTTTTCTACCTGTCGCAGTTTCATCTTCAGCACAGTTTGAGGAGACAATACTGATTGACGGAGGAGATGCTTTTCGAGGTCTTCATCCTGTTATAATGGCAGACCCTCAAGCACCAGGACTGCTTCATATATGTTATTTTAATTCATACTATGATAACGAGTCAGAGCTGAGATATTCTGATCTGAAATATACCACCAATCTGAATGGATTTGAGAAATCCCACTGGACAGTTGATATTGTGGAGAATAGTGATCTAACAGAAGGGGAAGGAAATTATGTCAGCCTGGCTGTTGACTCTGCGGGGCGCCCCCACCTGTTTTATTATGATCCGGATGAGACTTCACTTAAATACGCATTTCTTGACAACTCAACATGGTACAGGGAGACAATAGCAGAGGAAAATGCAGGCAGCTTTGTATCTGCGACATGTGACAGCTCTGATAACATCCAGCTATGTTATTATGATGAAGCTGACAGTGACCTTGTGTATGTTTATTATGACAGAAACACCTGGCTGAAAAGCACTGTCGATTCTGAAGGCGACGTGGGGCAGCACTGCAGCATTGATGTTGATTCGGAAAATCTGCCCCATATTGCATATTATGATGCCACAAACAGAGATCTGAAATACGCTTATTTTAACGGCACTGAATGGTTGCAGGAAACAGTTGATTACAAGCAGGATGTGGGGCAGTATGCCTCTCTGGTAATTACCGGCAGCGGCCTTCCGGCAATTGCATATTATGACAGTACATTTACAGCACTGAAATATGCTTTTTATAATGGAACCAGGTGGAAAACAGAATATGTTGCTGACAGTGTGCTTGATCTGATATCTGTTCTTGGAAGCAGCACTGACGAAGGCACCTACTGCTGCCTGAAAATCGGGTCTGATGACATTGCCAGGATATCTTATTACAGCGTGACATACGGCCGGATATTTTTTGCGACCAGACAGGGGCGGAGCTGGTATAAGGAGTTGCCCTATGACAAAACTTTTTCCGGGCCTTATAACAGCCTTGAAATTGATGAAGATGATAAACCGTATATCGGTTTTTTCATGTCAGAAGAACGCCTGGTGGAATAAACATCAAACACAAAGGGAACAGGCACAGAGGTGTTGAGGATTAAGGATCAGCGAATTAAGGCACACAGGGTCAGAGTGTCATTCGAGGCTGAAGTTTTTTCTTCGTGCTCTTCGTGAGCTTCGTGGTGAAATTAAAAACCTGTTGTGTTCATCCCTGTTATTGCGAAGATCCACGATAAATCAGGACAGGCAATCTCAAGGTAAACAACCAGGCACAGAGGGACAAAGTTGGACAGGCACAGAGGAAAAACTTCTGGTTGCAGGTTAAAGCAGAAGTTTTTTCTTCGTGCTCTTCGTGAGCTTCGTGGTGAAATTAAAAACCTGTGTTCATCCAATTAATGATAATATTATGTATGAGATAAATATCAAAAGGCTGAAATAAAGCGAATGGTGTTGGAATTCCTGAAAAAACCACGATCAGTTCTGGAATTTAATAATAGATTAGTAATGATGGATAAAGCATGAAACTCAAAACAACTTTTTTAGCATTTGCAATTCTAAGCATATTTACCCTTCATGAAAGAGACGGGCATTGCGGGCAATGGACATGGCAGAGCCCATCCCCCACAGTAGAAGATCTCTCAGGTATCTGGGGATCTTCCTCAAGCTATGTTTTTGCTGTTGGGAAAAACGGCACAATACTGCACTATGACGGAAGCTCATGGTCAGCTCAAAATTCAGGAACATCAGAAGCACTGAACGCTGTATGGGGAAATCTGTGGAGCAGTGTTTATGCAGTTGGAAACAGCGGTTTAATCCTTCACAATGACTCTGCACAGTGGACATCTGTTTCATCAGGCACAGACGAGAACCTGAACGGAATATGGGGCAGCTCTGGCGATGATATTTTTGCTGTCGGAGACAGCGGGACAATTCTTCACTATGACGGATCAGGATGGTCTGCTCTGACCTCCGGCATTACAGCAGACCTGAATGCTGTTTGCGGGAGATCTTCATCTGATGTTTATGCTGTTGGAGACAGGGGAGTGATTCTTCATTATGACGGAACAGGGTGGTCTGCTCTGAGCTACGGCGTTACAACAGACCTGAATGCTGTTTATGCTGCATCATCAGCAGTTTATGCTGCAGGACAGTCAGGGACAATTCTCCGCTACAGTGGGGGCACATGGAGTTCTGAACTAACCGACACCCGTGATTACCATGACATCCTGGGGCTGGACGACGGGACATTGTATGCTGTTGGCAGCTCAGGAAGAATTGCAGCCTATGACGGAACATCCTGGTCTTTGGCAGTTACCGGAAACACAACGGCTAATTACGGGATATGGGGAGACTCCCCAGATAATATTTTCATATGCAGCAATGAGGGGGTTATCCTGAGGAGGAACAGCAGCTCATGGGAAGCAATGACCCTCATAACAGATTCTCTGCTTTATTCTGTGACAGGTTTTGAGTCATCACGCTACGGCAGGGATCTCTTTGTGCTGGGAGAAAACCAGACGGTTCTGTACAGGCATGACTGTGACGGAGCCACAGTGTGCGAGCCAACAGATGGCTGGCTTGCAAATCTGTATAAGCTTCCTGTTGATGTTGCGCTTTATGATGCATGGGGAAATACCGTGTATCGCCTGAACTCAGTTTATGCTGTAGGTGAGGAAGGCACAATTTATTCTTTCAATGCAACTGACGGGACCTGGACCGAGGCTGACAGCAATACTGATGAAAACCTCAATTCTGTCTGGGGAATATCATTCAGCAACACTGCCCAGGACATTATCATGTTTGCAGTTGGTGACTCAGGAACAATACTTTACTACAACGGTTCTGCATGGAAAGCTGTGCAGAGCGTGACTGACAAAAATCTTCAGGGGGTGTGGGGAGATACTGAAAATAATTTTTTTGCTGTGGGAAATTCAGGAACAATACTTCACTATGACGGATCAGAGTGGGGCCTGATGGACAGCGGAACAGCGGAAAACCTGCGCTCAGTATGGGGATCTGACAGCAGTAATGTGTTTGCTGTTGGAAGATCAGGCACGATACTGCACTATGACGGCAGCTCATGGACAGCGCAAAACAGCGGGGTATCTGCGCATTTAAACACTGTTTACGGAGCTGATTCCGGAAAAATATTTGCCGGCGGCAATGGTGTAATCCTTGAATATAATAACAGCACCTGGGAAAAAACTGACATTGGCAATGATTCAGTCTTCTGGCGTGATATCTGGGGAGGCGGTGAAGGTGATATCTTTTTTGTGGGCGGGAAAGGAATAATTCTGGCATATACTCCTGACACAGACGATGTTTCAACAACTTCAACAATACCTGACAACAATACTACTACAGCACCTGGAGAAACCACAACAACTACTACAGCAGGCCAGAACATTGATCCCCCTGGAATTCCTGGCAACCCTTATCCTGATGATAATGCAACTGGTATTCCTCTGACAGCTACTCTTCAGTGGAGCATAGATAATGCTGATACAGTCAGCCTGACCTTTGATATCTATTTTGGAACTGAAGAAGAGCCACCTCTTGTTGCTGAAAATGCAGACAGCATGTTCTACACCCCGGAGGAAATGAACCCATCCACTGTTTACTACTGGAAAATCACAGCAAAAAACAGCGGGGGCACTGCAACCCAGGGGCCAACCTGGAGCTTTACAACCGGAGAAGGTGGAAGACCCTGCATTGTATCAACTCTTGTTGAAAATCAAACTGTGCTGAAAAACATGCGGGCATGGAGAGACCGGTTTTTATTAAAAACAGCTGCAGGCCGATTTCTTGTTGACAGATACTATGACTGCAGTGACCTGCTCATTGGCAGCTCAGACAAAAACCAGCTGCTCAGGAAGTTTTCTTCAAGCCAGTCTGAAAATTAAGCTGTGCCAGAAAGCTGTTACAAACAGAAAGCCTTTTAAATGCTTTAACTGCAGGCTGATTTATGGTAAAGTTTTTATTATAAAAAAAGCACAAACCACATAAAAGGATCTATTGATGAAAGGAATAATCCTGGCCGGTGGCACTGGAACACGGCTTTACCCTGTAACTCGAGCAGTAAGCAAACAGCTATTACCAGTCTATGACAAACCCCTTATATATTACCCGCTGTCTGTCCTGATGCTTGCCGGAATTCGGGAAATACTTATAATCTCTACGCCCGGGGACCTGCCGAATTTTGAACGGCTTTTGGGCAGTGGCTCACAGATAGGCATCTCTTTTTCCTATGCAGCTCAGCCACGACCTGAGGGCATTGCCCAGGCATTTATAGTAGGGAAATCATTCATTGGCAGTGACTCTGTATGCCTGATACTGGGAGATAATATTTTTTACGGGCACGGATTCCCTGAAACTTTAAGAAAGTCAGCCAGGCTTGAAAAAGGAGGCCTGATTTTCGGCTATCCTGTTAAGGACCCTGAGCGCTACGGCGTTGTCTGTTTCGACAGGGCTGGAAATGTAACAAAAATAGAGGAGAAGCCTGAAAATCCCAGATCCCGGTTTGCTGTGCCGGGAATATATTTTTATGACAACAATGTCATCAGCATTGCAGAGCAGATGAAGCCTTCAGCCCGGGGTGAGCTTGAGATCACAGATCTCAACCTCGAGTATCTCCGCATGGGCCAGCTCAGGGTAGAGCTGATCGGGCGCGGCCTTGCATGGCTTGACACTGGAACACACGAATCGCTTCAGCAGGCAGCAAGTTATGTGGAAGCTATTGAGGCTCGCCAGGGGTTGAAAATTTCATGTATTGAGGAGATCGCATACCGGATGGGCTACATAGATATTGCCCGGCTGCACAGGCATGCAGATGAGATGTCAAATAATTCCTACGGCAGGTATCTTTTTGATTTAATTGATGAGGAGAAAAAAAGGCAGCATGTCTCTTAAAATTGTACGGGCTTCTATTCCTGATGTTTTGATAATCGAGCCACAGGTTTTTGGTGACAGCCGGGGCCTTTTCCTGGAAACATACAGCAGGAAAAAGTATTATGAGGCTGGGCTTGACTGCACCTTTGTACAGGACAACTATTCAAACTCATCAAAAGATGTTCTCAGGGGCCTTCACTACCAGCTCAATTATCCCCAGGCAAAACTTGTTCACGTGCTGAAAGGCAGGGTTTTTGATGTTGCAGTGGATATTCGCCGGGGTTCCCCCACGTTCGGGCGCTACGTGGGCGAGGTGCTTTCCGCGGAAAACCACCGACAGATGTTCATACCCGAAGGCTTTGCACACGGATTTTGTGTTCTGAGCGACAGGGCAGCCTTCTACTATAAGTGTACTGGTTTTTATCATTCAGAAGATGACATGGGCATTAGCTGGGCAGATGAAACTGCTGCTGTTTCATGGCCAGTCACAACCCCCTTCCTTTCCGACAAAGACCTGGTTCTGCCCATGCTCAAAGATATACCGGAAAACCTCCTGCCCATGTACAGGATGCCTTCTGATTAACAACTGTTCTTAACTTAACTTCAAACAAAAGGCAATAATATGGGGGGGTCTAAAGTCTCTGGGCAGGGGGTCAAATCTCCGTTTGACTCTTGGTCTGGGCAGGGGGTCAAATCTCCGTTTGACTCTTGAGTGAGTTTTAAAGCATACCGAAATTGACCACTGCAAAACCTGACATGTTCCTCTATTTCAACTTGACTATGATATCAATAGTGCTACTATATAGGCATGGCAGGAATTGATGAAATTTTACTCCAAATGAAAAGAAATCCCAGAGATGTCAGATTCTCTGAATTATCTAAAGTATGCGAAAAATATTTTGGGAAACCACATAACAGTTCGAGCAGCCATCGGGTTTATGTCTCCCCATGGCAGGGTGATCCAAGAATTAAAGTCTCTGGGCAGGGGGTCAAATCTCCGTTTGACTCTTGAGTGAGTTTTAAAGCATACCGAAATTGACCACTCTGGGCAGGGGGTCAAATCTCCGTTTGACTCTTGGTCTGGGCAGGGGGTCATCTGGGTCTGGGCAGGGGGTCAGGGTCTGGGCAGGGGGTCAAATCTCCGTTTGACTCTTGAGTGAGTTTTAAAGCATACCGAAATTGACCACTGCAAAACCTGACATGTTCCTCTATTTCAACTTGACTAAGTTGGCTTGCACCTACCCCGGAAGCAGCTTTGAAAGGTATCCGAAAATTGGTTGCTGATGTCGTTAGAGACATGAATAATACCGGGGAAAAAGTTCCAGAGCCAATTGCCTGCAGGTCTTATAGCGGCAAGTTTATGGTCCGTATTCCTCCGGATGTTCATCGGAAAATAGCTATTCAGGCTGCTGAATCCGGTGTGAGCCTTAACCGGATTGCAAGCGCCAAATTAAGCCAATAATTAAATATAATAGTGCCAGCAAAGAATGGAGTTTTCCGGTATAACAAACAGAAGAAAGGAGAACTCCAGCAATGAAAAGAGCACGATTCACAGAGAGCCAGATTGAAGTCGTGGCCTATTTTTCCCGTCATTTCTGGTTATATATTACTATTTGCACCTGGTTGACAAAAGTTTATTGTTTAAATTCTTTAGCTGGCTAACGCTAAGGATCATCGGCAGCGATTGGCTGTCCGCTGGAGCTGTTTGTTTAGCTCAACTTTTTTATAATATGTTTAGCCAGTGATTCGACAATTTCTCTATGGCGTGGAACTGGTTGACATTCTTTTGTTTCCGGATTCTGGTACCAGTCGTGATTTCCACCATGTCTGATCAGGTCACATCCAGATTTTTTTAATTTTTTTATTAGTT
>JAJRXD010000159.1 GCA_024276465.1 Deltaproteobacteria bacterium | reverse complement strand
GGTCCAAAAACTCGTTCCGCTGAGGCGGAACTCAGACAGTTTGGACCCTTCATCCGCATTCAAATACGACAAGCTCGGCTGCGTTGCATGGGGTTTGAAAAACAAAAAGCACGCCCCTCCATGGCTTATCAATGCCGGGTCCTCTGGACCCGGATTTTTACTATGCTTCTGGATTCACGCTAAAAACATACGGGAATGACAGTGCAGTTTTAACCCGTAACACGCAGCCCAAATGCCCTTGTCCAATCCTTTCGCTTGCATGTCAATGCCGTAACACGCTGCAACATCGCCAAAACGAAAAAGAGCACCGGCCTTATCCCCTGATGCTCTTTTTTTTGCTTTTTTTGGCTTACTCACGCTTGCCGAAACTTCACTTTAAAACTGCATCCTCTGCAGGGCCATGTGTTTTGTCATTGCTTATTCATGACAAGTCAAAGCTTAATGCTTTGCGAAGTTTCAGGGACAGGGTTTTAAGCAGGACAGAAACCGGCAGGAAAATGACAGCAATGTACTACAGACTAAGTGCAGTGATTGTTGAATTTTTAAAAAAACATCAGTCACTGATTAGCAAAGGGACAGAGAAAGACTGACAGGGGCTTTTTTGGAACCGCAGACTGACGCAGACATCATAATAACAGTACGACCTGTCCTGTCATGAGGAGCAATATAGCGTGTCATTGTCCCGATAAAACCGGGGTGGCAATCTCATGTTTTTCTTCGTGCTCTGTGGTTAATAAATTATTATTTTCTGATTCTGTATTCACCATCCCGACAGGCGTGGATAAACTCCGGACACGAAGAGCACGAAGGGGGAAATAAAAAAGATCATCCTGAACCTGATCCGGAATCTGCATATATATCTACTGCAAATTCCGGGTTAAAAATGAGAATTTTTGGTTCTGCTGATATTTATGTTATAATTATACCAAAGATAGAAGCATCAATTGTTGAGTCAAGCCAGTGACAACGCAACATGCGATCTTCACTGCGAGACCAGGACAATCTCTTTGACAAATAACACAGGATTGCTTCGCCCGCAATGATACGCGCTTTTATATATATTGATACGACATTAATATAGTTAAACTTAACAACCAGGAGGGTTGAGAGTGTTAATAAAAATTACAGCTGTTATAAACAAACAGAAATCCTGGTATGTTGCCCGTTGCCTTGAGATAGGCGTGGTTAGTCAGGGGAAAACCATTGAAGAAGCAAAAGAAAACCTTCAGGAAGCTGTAGAGTTTTATCTTGAGAGCTTTGGTGAGGATGACATGCCTGAAAACATGGGAGATCTTATGCTTTGTTCTATGGAGACTCCTGCACATGCCTGAGTTACCTGTTCTGTCAGGACATGACTTGATCGACATTCCAAAAAGCCCTTGATCAGTTATTTTGCTTCAGAAAACCGGTCAAGCAGCCGAAAACAGACAGGAACAAAGGCACACAAGAATGCAGGTTGGTGTGGAGGAACCCCGATACAATAATGCAGAGACCGGGAATCCATTTGTACTGGTGGTAGAAAAATCAAAATGTATTCACCATCCCGACAGGCGTGGATAAACTCCGGACACGAAGAGCACGAAGAGACTTTCAGGGAGGATAAAAATGAAGATTAAATATTTTAATGATACAGATACAGCCCTTGTTGAATTTACTGACAATGGTGTAAAGGAAACCATGGAAATATCAGAAAATGTTTATCTGGATCTTGATGCAGCCGGAAATCCTGTAAGTATGACCATTGAGCATGCATGAAAAACTTACAATTTTATAAAAACCAGTTAATATCACAAATTATTCCAATGAAAAAGCTCTATAAGACCATCATTTTTTATGTTTTCTTTTTTTCTGCTTTCTGCAGTTATGGATCTGCTTTTAATATCCCCCATAATAATATTGCCAGACAAAGGGGCGTGTTACAATACGACCCTGCCGAGTCGCTTAAAATTACTGTAAAAGAAAAAGGTATCTACTCTGTTACCTACAGTGACATTAAAGCAGCGGGCTGGGATCCTGAATCCCTTGACCCCACAGGGCTCATGCTTAAAACCCAGGGCTTTGATGTGCACCTGCTTTTTTCAGGGGATGGGGATAAGTCTTTTGACCCCGGAGATTATTTCATTTTTTACGGTGAGCCTGTAGAAAGCGATATGACACAGTCATCGAAAAATAAGTTCGTACTTTCCAATGTATACTGGCTGTATGCATCCGGGGATAATGCCGAAAGAATGCAGGAGCAAAGTGTTTCTCCTTCAGAGGCTGAAACACTGCATGACTTCAGGGAAGTAGTGCGTATTGAAAAAGACCTGATCATGAGAGGGGGCAATATTGACAGTTATTTCTGGGAAAGTTTTCCTGATTATGAAGATGTGGACAGAGATGACCCAGCAGAAAAGAGTTTCATTGTAAATTTATCCGGGGTTAATACTGATAAAGTAGCGCTGCTGAGGGTCCGGCTGAAGGGTGACAATGACAACCCTGATATTGATCCTGACCATCATGCTTCAGTTGCTGTTAATAACAGCTTTACCGGAAACGCATATTTTGAAGCCTGGGGCACCTATCTTTATGAGGATCAAATCCCTCCACATATCCTCAGCGAGGGAAATAATACAATTATTGTAAAAAACATGCTTGATCTAAGCCCTGAGGAAGATATGATCCGGCTGGACTGGATTGAAGTTGAATACAGCAGGCAGTTCATCGCCACGAACAGTGAGCTTGTCTTTTCAATTGATAATGAAACAGAGTATAACATAACTATTGCCGGCTTTGATGACAGCTCTGTCATGCTGTTTGATATTACAGATCCGAACAGGACTGTTCAGCTTATTGATTTTAAAATCTCTCAGAACAGCAGCGGCTATTCAATTACATTCGGGGACCACTCTGATACGGAAAAGACCTTTATTGCCATCACATCCAGCCATCTGAAAACTCCGGATTTGATTGAGCCCTATAAGGATTCAGGCCTGCTCAAGACCACTAATCAGGCTGACTATGTCATGATCACGCATGAGGACTTTTATGATGAAATTCAGCGCCTTGCTGACTACAGAAAAAAAGACGGCTATGAAGTTAAAGTAGTTAAAGTTCAGGATATCTATGATGAGTTCAATTACGGCATTATGCACCCCCAGGCCATAAAAGACTTCATAGACTTTGCTTATCACAACTGGGCGCCTCCGGCTCTGACTTTTCTTCTTCTGATCGGTGATGGGAACAGTGATGCAACAGACAGGCTGAACACAGGGAATAAAAATTATATTCCGATAAAATATCACTACTTTTCTTCAGGTGGTTCAGCCGGCCCGAATGATACCTGGTATGTACAGGTCAGCGGGGATGATGTCATTGCAGATTGTGTTATCGGAAGGATTCCTGTAAAAACCAGCAAACAGTTAGAGTTAATTATCGACAGAATTATCAATTATGAAAAGGGTGAAAAGGAAGAGTGGATGAGAAAGGCTCTGCTTGTTGCAGGAGACAACCCGTACTTTGTGGCAGGCAATGAACAACTTGCAGAAGATAAATTCCCTTTCAACTACAAGATTGATTTTTACAACAGGGATGAAGAATCCGACCCATCAGTAATAACAGACAGGATCAACAGCGGAAGAGCATTCACAATCTATTCAGGACACGGCAATATCACAACCTGGAACGGCGTATTAAAAACATCTGATCTTGACAAGTTGGACCCATCTGCTAAACCAACTTTTTTAATAACTTTGAATTGTCTAAACGGCCACTTTTCAAATCCTTCAAATGAGAGCATGGCTGAGGAATTTCTGAGGAGGGATGGAGGAGCCATTGCATGCTTTTCTCCCTCAGGATATGGATATACATTTGAACATCTTGAAATAACTAAAAACTTTCTGGATCTGCTTTTTGTCGAAAAAGAAACTGTTCTTGGTACCATTGCAATGCAGGCAAAATTATATGCTTATCTTGACGGGGTCATATCAGAGGGCACATATGAACAGTACCTGTTCTTTGGTGATCCTGCAACAAAATTCAAAATTTGTGAATTTTATCTTTCTTCGCCTGCTGACAGGGCAACCATATCACAGAAAACAGCGTTTTCATGGGTAGGAGACGGTTTTACACGTTTCCTTTTACAGTTCTCAACCTCTCCTGAATTCGCAAAAGGTGAAACTTTCCCTGCATTTGCCAGTGATGACATATACATTCCAAATGCTTTTTCATGGAAAATTCTTAACAGCATGGCAAACAGATATAATGTTATTTTCTGGCGTGTGGGAGGCATGGACAAAACCTTCAGGATTCGTGACCTCCTGGGTGAAGTCAGCAAAAGCGTGCCTTTTACAGAACCAATGAGCTTTACAATAAATCAGGTTTCTTTAAACAATTGATTTGCCCTGGTTTTATTACTCTCTGTGTGCGTCTGTGGTCCCGGAAAAGTTTTATCAACCACGAAAAAACATAAGATTGCTTTCCCTTCTGCCCTAACAACCTTTAATATCTTTCAGTTTCTCTTATTTTAAGGCAGCTTTCCATCATTTAGTCCCTCAGTTATATTACCATACTACTTTATTATTATATATTTTCGTATATATTTCTTTTTTTACGTAATACGATATTTCATATTATTGTATGATAGTATTTTATTTGAGATTCCATTATAATCCGTATATATAACGAAGTTCGACTTGCTGAATGCAAGCAGATTTTCTGATTTTCAGGAATTTGAGCAGGTCAGCAGAAAAAAGCAGTATAAAAATCAGAATAACAGGAGAAAATACAATGGAAAAGAAAACGTCACAGTTGTTAAAGACACTTTTTTTATTCTCACTTCTACTGCTTGCCATACCCTGTTACTGCCTGGCAGGACAGGGCAATATAAGCGGTTACAGCTTTTTCGATGATAACCAGAACAGGATTATGGACGGCACGGAAGATGGGATAGAGGGTGTAAAAATCACAATCAGCAGGTTGTTTCTTTTACGCTTTCTGATAGAGGTCGGCTCTACTGCCACAGATTCTGATGGCAGATACAATTTTTCCGGTGTCAGAAACGGAATCTATTTTGTCAAAGCATCTGCAAAAGAAAACAGTGAGGTGGGCTCACAAACCCTGATAAAGGGAACTAAAATAATATTTTCAAACAGAGACAAAAATATAAATTTTGAGTTCGCAAGAAAAATCTTTCCAGTATCTGTAAGTATCTCTGCTGCACCTCAGGTAGTTACAAAAGGTGAACCCTCTCTTTTGACCTGGACTTCAAAAAATGCTGTGAACCTTTCAATTGAGGGTATAGGCGATGTTGACCCTGAGGGGACCTGTGTTGTTACACCTGAATTAACAAAAAAATATATTATTACCGCAGAAGGCAAAAACGGATCAACAGTTCAGGACAGTGTAACAGTTGCTGTTGAGATACCTGCGCTTTCTGCCCCAAGGCAGTCCCCGACAGTTGCAATTGCAGCTGCTCCCTTAACAATATTGCCCGGCCAGGCCTCAACCCTTACCTGGAATTCCTCAAATGCTACTGATGCTGAAATTGACCAGGGAATCGGCAGTGTTGATCTTAATGGCTCCATTGATGTTTACCCAACGGAAACAACAACGTATACAATTACTGTACTTGGTTCAGAGATTACGGAAAATGCAAGCATTACTGTTAATGTTGAAAGAAAACTGACATATCCGTCAAACGGCGGGCATGGTAATGGCGGGCCCTATGAATACAATCCATGTGAAGAGGAAACAGAGGATTATGACAACTCATGTGATGAGGAATGGGATGAGGATGATAACAGCACTGAAAAGATAAGAACAGCTATTTTACTTGTTTCCCTTTATGCAGAGCCGGGCAGCTCACAGGCAACCATAATCTGGAAAACCGGTGATGAAAATGAAAATTTCGGGTTTAATATTTACCGGGCTGAATCAGCAGATGGTAAATACAGTAAAATAAACAGTTCAGTTATCTC
The DNA here is from genome assembly GCA_024276465.1 of Deltaproteobacteria bacterium. Classification (GTDB taxonomy): domain Bacteria; phylum Desulfobacterota; class WTBG01; order CAIYCZ01; family CAIRTM01; genus JAJRXD01. The sequence goes on along the minus strand of JAJRXD010000159.1, from coordinate 4,427 downwards.
CTCTAAGGCTGCAGCTGGCTTAGGAACTGATTATGAGTTTATTGATGCCAGTGCTGAAAACAATGAAACCTATTTTTACAAGCTCGAGGATATTGATATTTATGGCAGAACCACATTTCACGGACCAGTAATCACCACACCGCGTTTTGTTTATGGACTGGGGAACTGAGATCACTTCACCAGGTACTGTGGCTCACGCATATGCAACGGCATTATCAGCAGTAATTATTCTACAGTCACATATCACAGACTGATAACAGCAGCGGCAAACAGAAGTAATGTTTGCCGCTGTTTTTTTGGGGGAACCACAGACACACGCAGACAGGCATCCTCCTTTGCTCTCCGAACTTCGGTAGGACAAGCAGGGGACACAGAGGGGTAGAGTGTCATTGCGGGGAGAAAAGCGACGAAGCAATCCCTGCAAATCAGAAAAAAATACAGTTATAATTGTTATGGCCGATGAATATTGATGCTGATAAACAGCAGGCACTGAAATTTGTTATCAACAATGTAAAATAACATTAGTGTCATGTCAAAGATGAAATGACTTAAACTGTCATTTCGACCCCCGACTGAACAGAGTCGGGATAAACTCCGGGAGAAATCTTATATCCAACAGAAAGATTTCTCAATCGCTTCTCTCATTCGAAATGACAGCTGGCTGTTGACAGGACATTGGTGTCCAAAATACAGCATTAATGTATTGTCTCTGCAACTGTTTTAATGTTGAGACTGCTTCGTCGGGGCCTGCCCCGATTTTATCGGGGCAATCTCATTTCTGGACAACTATGATGAAGCCGTAAAAAGTAAAAATTCGATGGCAAAGTAAAAAGCTTCAAATTCAAGGCGCGCAAATCCTCCAGGAATGAGGCGTACTTACTGTATCCCGATTAATGTCGGGAAAGGATGCCGCGCAACGCCGAAGTTGGACTTTTTACGAAGCCATCAACTATAATAAAATAATATTAATTAACAGAAGGGAATAACAGTGAAAAATAAAAGATCTTTTACAGCCCGTTTTTTGAATCTACTGATAATTTTCAGTTTTATAACATTAACAGCTTCATATACCAGGGCATACGACACTGAAATCAAGTGTGCTGCAGATGACGACGGATTAACAAAAATCAGCGTTTATGTTACTGATGATGGCAGGCCTGTTGATTGTGCTGTAGTTGAAGGAACAATCCCGGTTATATTGCAGCAGAAAATCTGCGAGCAGTACAAACGGAGACATTGTGTGAGATCTGCCTGGGAAAATGTTTATACAGAATATTTACCGGTTGTTTTTCCTCCTACCGGCTTATCTGGTGTGCCTGGTGAATCCTACATGGTTGTCCCTGATGAATATATCCTTAATTTTGCAGAATTAACAGGCATTGGGGGTATCCCGTACCGGATACTCTTTCAGGCAAACTGTTCTGACATATCTGTTGAGGAACCTGATATACTTCTTGATGACTGTGATGCAAGCATATCGTGTGAAAGCCCTGAAACAACTAAAATGCGCGAGGGTTGCTGCGCTGGTAAAATAAAAATTTCCATGAAATCATTATTCGGGAATGCTGAGGAAATGCTTGTATACTGTCTGTCATTTGAGAATTTTCATGTTGAAAATCTTGACTGTGCAGGTCATACCTTTTACGGGTTTGATTTTGGTCAGACCTTTTGTGCCCACATGGGCTATCTGTTAGATCAGCTGTCGCAACATTCAATCAATTTAGGAATGTTTTTGAAAATCACAATATCCGGCTCCACTGAATGGAACTACCCGGCAATCTGCGGAAACAATGGAGAATGTGCAGATATTCTGGATGAGCCTACATTTGGAGGCGATGAAGAATAGCAGCTGATAACACTTTTTTCATTATCCGGCCCAGTTCCAGTATTTCAGCTCAAGACCATGACCGGCAACAGCTATTGCAGCTGCATAACCCTGTCCTGCATCTATATCCTCAAGTGTCCATCTGCCGGTTTCCCGGGCATCCCATCTGGTATTCAGCAGCGCAGCCGGCTGTCCGGGAGCAAGTGATACAGCAAACTGGTTCAGGGGAATTGACAGACCCATTCCCCTGGCCTTGATAAATGCCTCTTTTCGTGTCCAGCATCTGAAAAAAGCTTTTCCCTGCTGGTGTTGCGGCAGAATGAAAAGCTCTGACACCTCAGCAGAAGAGAAAAACCTTTCTGCAATCTCTCTGCCTCTGAAACCGTCTTTAATGAACTGCACGTCAATTCCAAGATCTCTTCCAAGCCCTACTGCACACATGGCCAGGCCCGAGGAGTGAGAAAGGTTGAAGCGAAGGTCGATTGTTTTAATTTCCTCATGCAGCTTTGGCTTGCCATGGGAGTCTGCATGATATTTTATTTCGCATGGCTCAACTTTCAGGTATCTGCTTAAAATATTCCGAAGGGCTCCGTGGGAAATTATGAACAGGTTTTTGTCTTTTTTAAAATGAAATCGCCCTGCCCTTTTTCTCTCATCCTCAGACAGAACATCCCACAGTGGCTTCAGGGTTTCTGAGGGCTTAAGCACTGATATGCGCCACACATGTATCTCATTGCCGGGGATTGATAGTGATTGAGGAGGGTCAGACCACACTTTATTTAATTCTGTTTTTATTTTCAAAACTCTAAAAGAGGCTTTATTGGCTTTCGTCTTGTAAAAGATAAAAGTAATACAGCCACGTCCAGGCCAGCATTGAATGTTTTTGATTTTCTGCTACACCATGAACATTAAGCAGCAAACTTTAATATTTCTACTTCAGCCCCTTTTTTAACTGACTCTTCTGCCCCTGCCATTATTTTTCCTGTAACATCTTCATTCAAATAATACTCTCCGCAATTATCACAGATATCAGCCGGTACATTCTTAAAAATAACCGTACATTCATCACGCTGCAGAACTACATTGACCATTCCAGACCCAGTACTTCCGTTTTTACAAATAATACAATCCAAATTCACAGTTGAAACCCCAAATATTAATAATATTTAATTATATTCTCTAATGCCTGCTTTTGAAGCTGTCTTCCCTATGCCTGCAATGTTGAAACAAGATCTTTTACGTCCTCTGTGTTCTCAATATTTTTCATGCGGGTTTCCCTGCTGATTTTTCTCATGAGCCCGCACAAAACCTTTCCAGGGCCAAGCTCAACAAGCCTGTCCGGTTGTGCGTCCTGCAGCATTTTCTCCATCTGCTCCTGCCACCTTACAGGATGATCAACCTGCCGGGAAAGAAGGCGTTTGACATGGTCTTTTGACGGATAAAAATCCGCCTCAACATTTGACAGAACCGGTATATCAAGTTCGCAAACCTCAACAGGCTCAAGCGCCTCTGCAAGGCGCTCAGCTGCGGGCTTCATAAGCTGACTGTGAAATGGTGCGCTTACCGGAAGCATAACCGTTCTCCTGGCCCCTGCCTCCTGTGCTTTTGCACAAGCTCTTTCAACAGCAGCAACATGCCCTGAAATTACTATCTGACCGGGGCAGTTGTAATTGGCAGGAGCTACAAATTCACCCTGGGCGCACTCTTTACATACATCCTCAAGCAGATCTCTTTCAAGACCAAGAACCGCTGCCATTGCCCCTATGCCTACAGGCACAGCCTCCTGCATGAATGTTCCCCTTTTTCTTACGATTCTCACTGCATCTGCAAAGCTTAATGCCCCGGAAGCTACCAGGGCACTGTACTCCCCAAGGCTGTGTCCGGCTACAACAGAAGGAGTAACTCCTGTTTCCATCTGAACCACCCTGAGAACAGCAACACTTACAGTCAGAATAGCAGGCTGGGTATTCATGGTAAGCTTAAGATCTTCTTCAGGCCCCTCAAAGCAGAGCCTTGAAAGCTTTTCACTAAGGGCATCGTCAGCCTCTGCAAAAACATCTGCAGCTGCCCTGAAATTGTCCTTAAGGTCCCTGCCCATTCCAACATACTGTGATCCCTGTCCGGGAAAAAGAAAAGCAAATTTAGCCATTTTGATATCCTCCAGTCTTGATGTAACTCTTTAGTATATTTTAGAATCCAGGTTCACAAATATAATGAAAAGCCTGTTTAATGTCAATTTAAAACACTCTCAGGAGTTTCCCCAAAAAAATCAGGACAGATTGAAAATCAGTAATCCTGAGAGATTCAGGGTGGCAACAAATACGTACTTTTCTTTGCTTGCTCCAAAGAAAAGTACCAAAAGAAAAGGCACCCTGCACCTTGGCCTGCGGCTTCCCCTGCATGAGCATCTTCTGCAGCAGGTCCAAAAACTCGTCCCGACAAGTCGGGACTCAAACAGTTTGGACCCTTCATCTGCAGAAAGACACTCATGCAAGGCTGCGGTGCAATGGGTTAAAAAAAACACTTTGCCACTTGTCCTTTTGGCTTTGTTACCGCTATTATTACCTGTTTTGAGTTTTTCCCTCTTTTTTGGGAAAACTCC
>JAJRXD010000158.1 GCA_024276465.1 Deltaproteobacteria bacterium | reverse complement strand
TTTGTTAGCGCGGCGTATGTAGGAGCCAGCGAAAGCCGCGAAAAACAGACCTGTTGCTGCGTAATATCGCGCCTGAAGGCGCTCCTACAGAAAATTATTGATCAGATTTTAACCTGAATCAGGACTTTTCGTTCAGACACTAAATATTCATGGCTGATTTTTTTGTTTCACTCTGTTTCACTATTTCCAGCGCCACCTTCAGTGCATCCCTTCCTGCCTCGCCCGGAACCTCTGGAACATTACGGGACCTGACTGACATCAAAAAAGACCTTATCTCCTCCATTAAAGAATCTCCAGCCTGTATGTCAATCTGGTCATAGGTAATCTGAGGAATTTCATTTTGATCTCCGGAATCTATCTTTCTGTACACTTCAGCCTGCTGTGATGCAAAATCAACAGAAATATAGGCATCCTGCTGGAAAATCCTGATTTTCCGCATCTCCTTTATGGATATTCTGCTTGCGGTTATGTTGGCAACGCACCCGGTCTGAAATTCAAGCCTGACATTGGCAATATCATTTTTTTCCGGTGAGACAACAGGTACCCCTACTGCATGAATTGATGTTACAGGAGAAGATACCAGATTTAAAATTATATCAATGTCATGAATCATTATATCCAGGATAACATCCACTTCAGTGCCCCTGTCCTTGAATGGTGCTAAACGATGTGATTCTATAAACATTGGTTTTTTTATCACTCCGTCAAGAGCCAGCACAGCGGCATTGAACCGTTCAAGGTGTCCGACCTGGAGAATGCGGTTCCTGGATTTTGCTGTCCTGATCAGATCATCGGCCTCGGGTATTGTTGTCGTCATGGGCTTTTCCACAAGAACATCAACACCGTTCTCAAGAAAATCTTTTGCAATCATGTGGTGGATGTTTGTAGGAACAACAATGCTTACGGCATCCACCTTACCAAAAAGCGCTTTGTAGCTGTCAAATACCGGGACATTAAATCGTTCTGCAGTCTCAAGCGCTGCATCAGGATTTACATCCACAACTCCTACAAGTTCTGAATCAGGCAGCTCAGCATACTTTTCAGCATGAAATCTTCCTAAATACCCCACACCAATAACTCCTGTCTTTAACGTCTTCATTCCCTGACAAGACCTCTCTCCGAGTTCCGGATAAAATCGATCAGGTGGGAAACTTCAGGGGAATTCAAGCCATCATCCCTGATTTTCGCAATGGCCTTCTGCAGGGTCAAGCCCGATCGAAAGACTGTTTTATAAGCCCTTTTAATTTCACTGATTGTCTCTTTGGAAAAATTGTTCCTTTTAAGACCAACAAGGTTCAGGCCCAGGAGCTTTGCCCTGTGCCCGGCAACTAATGAAAAGGGGGGCGCATCTTTTGAGACTCCGGAAAGACCAGCTATCATTGCATAGGACCCAATGTGAACAAACTGGTGGACGCCGACAAGTCCGCCTACGATGGCGTAATCTTCAATGATAATATGTCCGGCAAGGCTTGACCCGTTTGCCATAATCACATTATTGCTCAAACAACAGTCATGGGCAACGTGGGAGCAGGCCATGAGAAAATTGTTGTTTCCTAAAACAGTCTTCCCCCCCCCACCTTCCGTACCTCTGTTAATAGTGACATATTCCCTGAATGTGTTGTTATTACCGATAATCAGCTCAGAATATTCATCATTAAACTTCAGATCCTGGGGGATTGCTCCAAGGGAGCAAAACTGAAAAACATTACATCCTTCACCTATTGTTGTGGGACCCTCAATAACCACATGGGGCCCTATTTTTGTATTTCTTCCTATCCTGACATTGTCTCCGATTATTGAGTATGGCCCGATTTCAACACCCGGATCTATTTCAGCGCTTTTGCTTAATATTGCTGTATTGTGAATCATTTTCTCCTGCACCATCTGATTTTAACAACTGCTTGCCATTATTAGTGTTGCTCTAATAAGGCCATGAGTTCTGCTTCTGCCACTAATTCTCCTGCTACAAATGCTTTTGCGCGGAACTTCCATATTGACCGCTTCCTTGAAATACCTTCAAGCTCAAACCGTATCTGGTCACCAGGCAAAACAGGTTTTCTGAACCTGCATTTGTCAATTCCTATAAAACGGAGATCTTTGTTCTGTGATTTGGTATCCGGCTCAGTATGAAAATGCAGAATTGCCCAGGTTTGAGCCATGGCCTCAACAATAAGCACACCCGGCATAATCGGTTCTCCTGGAAAATGACCATGAAAGAAAGGCTCATTGATGGTTACATTTTTTACACTGACAATTTTTTTCCCTTTTTCCACTTCCAGAACCCTGTCAACCAGCAGGAAAGGATAGCGGTGAGGGAGACACTCCATAATTTCCTTAATTGAAATCATCACTCGTTTCCTCCTTCTAAGCTCTTCATTATGCACTCCAGGTCTTTTATCTTTTTTTCCAGCACCCTGATTGCCCTGCGCATCTCAGGCAGTTTCTCAAATGTTCGCGTAGCCTTAAGCCAGATTCTGTGTGGCATGTGTGGGGCCCCGGAAACAACCTGGCCGGATGAAACATCCTTCGAAATACCTCCCCTTGCACCAACAATAACATCATCACCAATTGTTATATGACCTACTGTAGATGACTGTCCGGCAAGTATTACTCTGTTGCCTATTTTAGTACTGCCGGAAATACCCACCTGTGCCACCAGCACCGTATCTTCGCCAACAGTTACATTATGGGCAACATGCACAAGGTTGTCGGTCTTTACCCCCCGTTTAATCCATGTCCTGCCCATCACAGCCCTGTCAATGGTGTTTCCTGCGCCTATCTCCACATCATCATCTATCTGCACAATTCCAAGCTGTGGAATCTTATAGTACTGCGGTCCGTCCTTTGCAAACCCAAAGCCGTCGCTGCCTATGACTGTACCCGAGTGAATTATAACACGCTTTCCAATAACAGATCCTTCAGACACAGTAACATTGGGATGAATTAAAGTGTTTTTTCTGATTGTAACATTTTTACCAATAAAACAATGCGGGTAAACTGTCACTCCATCTTCAACAACACACCCGTCTCCCATAAAAACAAACGGATATATGGTGACATTTTTTCCTAATCGCACATTTTCCCCTATGGCGGCCCTTTCATCTATCTTCCCTGACTCCTTCATCGGCGGATGCAGAAGGTGAATTATTTTAGCATAGGCAAGATACGGGTTTTCCACCTTAAGGAGAACTTTTGAATCTGCAGAAACTTCAGGAGAGCAGACAACAGCAGATGCCTGAGTGCTTTCAATATGTTTAATGTATTTCGGGTTGGCAATAAAGGTAATGTCGCCCTGTTTTGCTTCTTCAATCCCTGCAGTACCTTTTATAATGGTATCAGCATCACCTTCAATCATGCCCCCAACAATTTCTGCGATTTCCCTGAGTGTTTTTTCCATGTCTGTATCATCCCCAACTACTTTTTCTCTTTCTGGAATTGTGCGTCATAAATAGACATTATTTTCTCTGTCAGATCAAGGGCATCAGAAACATAAAGCAGCACCCGAACCTCGTTTTGAAAAATAATGCTGTAGTTGTTTTCCTTGCCATATTTCTGCACGATTGGAATCAGATCCTCCAGAATATCGTTTGTAAATTCCGCCTCTTTTATTTGCAGCTCGGTTTTTGAATCCTTTACTTTTCTTTCAAAGTCTCTCTGCTTTCTGAGATAATCCTTCTCCTTTTCCCTCCGCACATCATCTGTCAGCAACATGCTCTGCTTTTTTATTATTTCTCCAAGTTTTTCCACTTCATCTTTGTCCTGCAGGATTTCTTCCTCCATTTTTTTCACCTCTCCCTCAAACTTTTGCATGGCTTCCTTGCCTGCAAGGCTCTCGGTTACTGCTTTTTGAATATCAATATAACCAAACTTGTATTCACCTGCCGAACAAAAAGAACAGAACATAAACACTGCTAATACAAAGGATACGGATATGATAATTTTTTTCATTTTTCCTCCTGCTAATCTGAACATTGAATTGTTTTCTGTCATTTCGAACAAAATACCACTTGTCATTGGCAAAAAATACCACTTTTGAAATGAGTAATATGCTGTTACACTTACTGCCTTTATCTGAAAAATCGCCCAGCTCAGGACTAAAACGTCCGCCCCATGGAAAATTCAAAGTTGCTTGTATCCTCATCATACTCAGGGCTGAGGTTATAACCCCATTCAAGCCTTAAAGGCCCGAAAGGCGAATACCATCGAACACCCAGCCCCACATCGTATCTCAAGTTCGAGAAAAAGGTTTCTCCTTCATCATAGGCATTTCCAGTATCAAAAAATACAACACCGCGAACTCCAGCTTCCTTCATTATTGGAAACACATATTCGAAATTAAAGAAAAGCTGCTTTTCTCCTCCAATAACGTCCCATTTGTTTCTCTTGCCAGAGGGACGGTATTTATACTTCTTCCTGAAGTATTCATAGTTTACAACCTTCTTGGGTCTCCGCTCCCTGGGACCAACAGACCTGACTTCAAAGCCACGCAGTGAGTAAAGGCCACCTAAAAAATACTTTTCAGAAATAGGAATATCCTTTCCGGAATATTTAAAAAGCTGCCCGATGGTACCGCGCACCATGAACGCCGTATCCCATGGAAGGGGAAAGAATTTGGCTAAGCTTAAAAACATTGCCACAAACTGACTGTCTCCGCCTAATCCTGCAAATTCCAGGGAAGCCCTGTTATATACACCCCTGCGCGGCTTCCACCTGTCATCTCTTGAATCTTTTATTATACTGGCTGTAACACTGCTGGTTGTGTTTTTTCCATCCTGTTTTTGAATTTCAAGGGCAACATCATCATCATTGACATCAATGTCAACTGCTTCATATCTGTACGTAAGGTGAAAGCGTGTAAAATCATGATTAGACAGCGGAAAACTGGTACGCAGATTAAAGCCCGAACTGTTACTGTCAAAATCTTCGTATCGACGCTCGATGTTGTATAAATCAAACCCAACTGATGTCCGCGTATCCCTGAACCATGGCTCTGTAAAAGACACATTAAAAAGGTTTGATCGGCCTCCTAACTGGGCCATAAGGTTGAGCCTCTGTCCTTTTCCAAAAAGGTTGTTCTGGGAAATCTGAAACATTCCCACCACACTGTCAACTGAACTGTAGCCGGCACCCACACTGAAAGAGCCTGTTGGTCTCTCCTCAACTTCAATGTTAAGCTGAACCTGATTTGATGCAGTTCCTGGCTCGGCATTTATGTTTACTTCCTTAAAGTACCCCAGGTTGTTTATCTCCTGCTTGCTCCTCTTTATCTCCTCTGAATTGTAAATTTCACCTTCTGTAAGGCGCATCTCCCTTCGTATGACATTATCACGGGTTCTGGTATTGCCAATGATACTGATTTTTTCAATGTAGATCTTTTCTCCCTTGTCAATATCAAAAACAAGGTCCACCTTCCTGTCTTCAGCCTGCAGGTCCGTAAGCGGTGAAATGTCTGCAAAAGCATAGCCCTGTTCTGCATAAAGGGCTTTCAGCTTAATCAGATCGTCATTCAGAGTTCTACCGTTAAAAACTTCTCCTGGTGCAGACTTCAATTTTGACCTGAGAACACTTGTGTCAAAAATCAGATCTCCTTTAAAGTCCACCCCCCCCAGGACATATCTGTTGCCTTCAATTATATTAAAATGAATGTAGATCCCATCCTTTTTAAATTCAACCCTGGGCTTTTCTACTTTAACCTGAAGAAATCCTTTACTGTAATAATACGCCGTAATACGCTGCAGGTCTTTTTCCAGGGCTTCATCCTTGAACACCCCAATCGATGTAAACAGAGAAAGCCAGCTCTTCTGTCTTGTCTCCATAATTTTTTTCAATTTTTTGGCCGGGATGGAATTGTTGCCGGAAAATGTTATTTTTTCAACTTTTACTATTTTATTTTCCTTAATATAAAAATCAACTGCAGCATAACTGTCATCTACGGGTGTAACTTTGTATGAGACATCTGCATTATAATACCCCTTTCCCACATAAATCTTTTTTATGCGCGCCACATCCCCTGTAACTTTATTTAAATCAAGAATGGTTCTGGGCTTTACTTCCATTACTTTTTGTATGTCCTCAAGCTTTACCTTTTTATTGCCATTGATCTGAATAGCCCTCACCACTGGTCTTTCTTTTACATGAAATGTAATTTCTTTCCCCCCGTCAGCATCAACACTTGTTATCCTGATATCCTTGAAGTAGCCAAGCTGAAATATCCTTTTCAAATCATCCTGAAGCACCTCCGGTGAAAAAACATCACCCGGTTTTGTTCGGATAGCAAAAAGCACTGCGTCTTTTTCAATAAATCTGTTTCCGGAAATTATAACTTTGCTGACAATTTTTTTGTCCAGTATGATAAGGTCTAACTGTCGTGCCACCTCAAGAAGCTTCACGGGTATTTTTGCCAGATCTTCTGAGGAAGCATAAATTTTCTGTGTGGCTTTTTTTCCGCTTATATCAATCAGAGAGACATCCAGACTGAACACCTTTCCGATCTTTGTTAAACTCCCCCCCACAACAAAATCAGCCCCTGTTTTTATCCCTATTTTTCTTGCCTTCTCCTCGCTCCACCTCTCCCAGTCAAAATTCTTCAGAACTTTTTCAACAACAGGCTTTTCAATCGCTGCAATATCTCCCCACTTTTCAATACGTGTTGACAGCATGGCAGGTATAGCTCTGCCAAGGTATCCGATATTGTCTTTGCTGTGTATAAAAAAAGGCAGAATACCCACTTTAACTTTAGTACCGGCAAAAGAAGGCTTCCCCAAAAGCACAACAAAACCAAGCAGAGCAAAACAATACAGTAAATATCTGTAACTATCTGTTTTTTGCTGCATCATAAAAAAAGTGCGTGTTTGCGTGGATATTGTAAGGTCACTTTTGACGACTTTATCAATTTTAAATCACGATTCAACTATTCTTCCATCCACCAGGGTTATACAGCGAGGCATTCTTTTTGAAAACTCCTGATTATGTGTCACAATTATCAGGGTCATTCCCATCTCCTGGTTCAACTCCATAAGAAGCCTGAAAACATCAAGCCCTGTGTGAGAATCAAGATTTCCAGTTGGTTCATCCGCAAGTACTATTTCAGGATCCATTATCAGGGCTCTTGCTACTGCAACCCTTTGCTGCTCCCCTCCGGACAGTTCACCCTGTTTATGGGTTAAGCGCTTTTCCAGCCCCACTCTTTCAAGAATTCCTTTTGCCTTTTTTGAAGCCTGCTTTTTATCAACTCCTGCAATTAATGCAGGCATCATTGTATTTTCAAGAGCATTAAATTCCGGCAGAAGGTGGTGGAACTGAAAAATAAATCCTAATTTGCGGTTCCTGAAATCAGCCAGTTTTTTTCTGTCAAAGTCAAACAGGTTTTCTCCTTTGTGCAAAATCCTTCCTGAAGATGGTTTGTCAAGTGTGCCAAGGATGTGAAGCAAAGTGCTTTTTCCTGCACCGCTGGGCCCTGCCACAGCAAGTGCATCACCCCTGGAAACATCAAAACTGACATTATTCAGGACCTCTGTTTTTGCCCCATCTGTCAGATATGTTTTGCCGATATCATCAATTTCTAAAATGTTCACTTCTTTTTGTTTTCTCCAGCAAAGATACTATTCGTAACGAAGCGCTTCAGCCGGGTCCAGGTTTGCTGCCTGGCCTGAAGGATAAACAGTTGCAAAAAAACTGATCAGGATTGCAGCAAATGCAACCCATAAGGTATCCCATAAATTTATTTTTACAGTCAATGCAGAAATATAATATACATCGCCGGAGAGTTTAACCGGATGGAAATGGTTTTGTATAAAGGCAAGAAATCCTGCCCCTGCCAGCCCGAGAAATGTACCAACAACACCTATTACCAGACCCTGAAGCATGAAAATCCTCATTATTGCCGCTGAAGTTGCTCCCATGGATTTCAGTATGGCTATCTCCTTGTTTTTATCATTAACCATCATTATGAGGGTTGCTACTATACTGAATGCCGCAACAATAATAATAAGGATAAGAATAACAAACATGGCTGTTTTTTCAAGCTTCAGCGCAGAATAAAGGTTGCGATGCATCTCTATCCAGTCCCGAACCTGGTATGATGAACCTAACCTTACTTTTAACTCATTGACAACCCTGCCAGTGTCATAGATGTCCCTGACCTTCAGTGCTACCCAGCTGACCTCATCAGGCATTTTAAAAAATTTCTGGGCATTTGCAACAGATATGTATGCAATGGAAGTATCATATTCATACATTCCCGACTCAAAAATTCCAACCACAAGAAACTTTTTCCATCTTGGCAGCATGCCTGCAGGAGACAAAAGACCTGTTGGTGAAATGAGCGTAACCGGATTGCCGGGATAGGCCCCAAGCATTTTTGACAGTTCTTTGCCGATAATGATACCCGGAAACTTTCTTCCCTCTTTAAAATCAACATCTCCCTCAAGAAGAGCTAAATCACCCTCAACTATAGTCTCTTTCAGGTTAATAACGCCAGGTGCGGTTTTAACATCTATACCGTAAAGCCCTGCCCCTGAGGCATTTGAGCCTGAGGAAAGCATGACCTGGCTTAAAATAAAAGGTGTTGCAGCAACCACATCATGGACACTGGCGGCCTGCTCCATTACTTCTCTGTAATTGGTCATTCCCGATCCAAACCTGGAAATCACCACGTGGGCATTGGTGCCTAAAATTTTATCCCTCAAATCATCGGTAAATCCAGTCATGACACCCAGCACCAGCACCAGAGCCATTACCCCTATGGCCACTCCGGTAATCGAAATCAGGGTGATTGCAGAAATAAATGTCTGTTTTCGTTTTGCCCGCAGATATCTCAGCGATATAAAGAACTCATATGGAATTTTCATAAACTACTGAGGCCTCTCAAAACGGAACAGGGGGAAAAAAATAACATCCCTTATTGAAGGGGAGTCTGTAAGCAGCATTACGAGCCGGTCAATTCCAATGCCTTCTCCTGCGGCAGGAGGCATGCCGTATTCCAGAGCTGTAAGAAAATCCTCATCAATATCACTAACAACCCCTTCTGTTTGCTCTTTTGATTCTGCCTGTGCAGCAAAACGGCTTCTCTGATCTGCCGGATCATTCAGTTCTGAAAAAGCATTGGCAATCTCTCTTCCTGCAATGTAAAGTTCAAACCTGTCCGTCACAGATGGGTCCTTCTCGTTTTTCCTTGCCAGGGGCGATACTTCCACAGGAAAATGGGTTATAAAAGTCGGCTGCACAAGATGCTTTTCTGCAACCTCTTCAAAAACAGCTGTTACAACTTCTCCAGGTTTCTCGTTACCTGTAAGTTCAATACCAAGCCTTTCTGCATGACCGCGTGCCTTTTCAGGATTATCAAGATCCTGAATATCTATAGAGCCATATTTTGCAGCAGCCTCCTTAAGGGTAAGCCTCTGCCATGGAGGAGAAAAATTGATCTCAGTTCCCTGGTAGGAAACAGTAAAAGAGTTATGCAACTCCTTTGATATATGAGATATCATCTCTTCAGTCATATCCATAAGGTCCTCAAAGGTGGCATAGGCCTGGTAAAATTCCACCATTGTAAACTCAGGATTATGCTGTGTTGAAATCCCCTCATTGCGGAAATTCCGGTTAATTTCAAAGACCCTTTCAAGCCCACCCACAAGCAGTCTTTTCAGGTACAGTTCCGGGGCAATCCTGAGATACAGATCCATATCCATGGAATTGTGGTGAGTCTTGAACGGCTGAGCTGCAGCTCCGCCTGGAATGGAGTGCATCATGGGAGTTTCCACTTCCATAAAGTCACGGGATTCAAGAAACTGTCTGATGAGGGATATAACACGGGTGCGTGCAATAAAAGTTTTTTTAACAGGCTCATTTACAATCAGATCCAGATAGCGCTGCCTGTACCTGATTTCAATATCCTGAAGGCCATGCCACTTTTCAGGAAGTGGGCGCAGTGATTTTGTCAGAATAAAAAATTCTTCCACCAGAATTGTGAGTTCTCCTGAATGCGTAAGAAAAGCCCTGCCCTTAATACCTGCAAAATCTCCTATATCAACCTTTTTAAATAACAGATTATAGCAGTCACTTCCCACCTTGTTTTTCTGAATATAAGCCTGTATTTTTCCTGTGCGGTCCTGAAGATGAAAAAACGATGCCTTCCCAAAGTTCCGTATGGAAACAATACGCCCGGCAACAGAAAAAACATCTTTACATGCTTCAACCTCTTCCTGGTTTTTTCCTCCAAGACTGTTTGATATTTCACTCGCAGTGTGAAGAGCTTTGTAATTGTTGGCATAGGGATTAATCCCTGCCTCTCTCAGTTCTTCAACTTTTTGAATCCGGTGTTTAATAAAATCTTTTTTCTTTTCCATTATTCCATCTGTGCATGGTTTATTGTTGTCAAAACCTTTCATATTAACAAGTAATATGTCAGAAACTCCGTTTTATCTCTTCCGGAGTTAAGGCGTAAGCCTTTTATAAAATCCTTACGGATTAATTCCAAAATCTTTACAGGTTAACTCCGATATTTGACATTTCCTTTATGTGCCGGTCCTGCCGTAGCTCGCAGAGCGAAGGAGGATGCCTTTGCCCAATTCCTTTCGCGCATGAATGCGCTCCTGCATCTGTTTTGCTTTAATCCTTCAATCCTCTGTGCCTCTGCTCCTGTCTAATATCCATACTTTTTATTTATTAAAATATTCTGCTAAGTGGTTTTAAAAACACGCACAATAACTTAACTTTTCTTTTTAGTCAAGCAAAAGCAGGACCAGAATCCACCACCTGATTGAATCCTTTTATTCACCAGCTGCATTTGATCATTTATTATATTTAATTAATTAACCTGAAAATTTTCCGCCGGACTTAACAGTGCTCCAGCCACCATTACCAGCATTCCTGATTTTCAGACATTCAGATCATCAAGAGGACTTAACACCCCCTGACCGCCCTGTTGCAATACATGGGTGTAGATCATTGTTGTAGCCAGATTCTTGTGGCCTAACAGGGCTTGAATAGTCCGAATGTCAGTTCCCCGCTGCAAAAGATGCGTGGCAAAACTGTGCCGGAATGTGTGTGCGCTGATACGTTTCGTCAATCCAGCCTTGCGTGCAGCTGCTTTTATTGCCTTGTTGACAATGCTGGGGTCAACATGATGCCGTCGTGCTTTGCCGCTGATCGGATCAACAGCCAGACTGCGGGCCGGAAATACGTACTGCCAGTTCCACTGCTTTGCGGCATTTGCATATTTTCTTCCAAGAGCATACGGCATACAGACCTCGCCGAATCCTTTAAGCAGATCCTGCTCATGGATCACCTTGACTCTTAAAAGATGATTCTGAAATAATGGAATCGCTGAAGAGGGAAAGGGTGTAACCCGGTCCTTTGCCCCTTTGCCGGAACGTACTGTAATCTGCTTAAGATCATAATCAATATCCTGAACCCGCAGACGCAATGCTTCTAACATACGCAAACCACTTCCATAAAGCAGCTTAACAACAAGCTGCGCAGTCCCTTCCAGCAGTGCTATTACACAGGCAACCTCTTCACGAGTCATGACAACAGGCAAATTTATCTTTTTTGCAGCACGTACAGCATTGATTGTTCCATCCAGCTGTTTTTTGAGAACCTGTTTATACAGGAAAACCAGGGCATTCATGGCCTGGTTCTGTGTTGATGGCGACACCTGCCTGTCCACTGCAAGATGTGTCAGGAATGCCTCCATTTTAGCCTCACCATTAACCATATCTTCACGGCAGGTCATATTGTGGTATTGCATGTATCTTTTAATCCAGTCACAGTATGATCGCTCTGTATGCATAGAATAGTGATGCAACCGCATTACATCCCGTACTTCATCAAGCAGTTTCCTGTTCTTTTTTGGCGTTGACATAAAATCTTCCCACTGATAGCATTAAAATACAGA
Source organism: Deltaproteobacteria bacterium (assembly GCA_024276465.1). GTDB lineage: Bacteria > Desulfobacterota > WTBG01 > CAIYCZ01 > CAIRTM01 > JAJRXD01. The sequence continues at coordinate 2,217 of JAJRXD010000158.1, read as the reverse complement.
TAACAGATCAAGGCAAGTTCGCCTGAATAATAACTTGATATCATTATATCAGGGCAATCTTGCTTGTCAATCAATGGTTCACGCCGCCTGCGGCGGCGTGAACAAATCGTTCGAGCTGACAAAATTGCCTGCATAACCAGCCACTTCGTATCCGTTATACAGGCAATTTTGCAGCTCAACTCGGCGTTCGGTGTGTCAAAATTTTGCTAATTGCTTACCAATTTGGGGGAAACTTTGCTCGAAAAAATATTTTTAGATCTCATAGAGAAAATAGTCCAAGTTCAAAATTCGCACAAAGTATCTACAGAAGGAGATCCTTTTCTTTCACGTAACTGGGAGTTTATTTTCTCGGATTTTGATGGATGGTTAGTTCTGTACTGTTCCACAAGGAAGATACTTGGTGGCTATTGGCTATACCCAATGCTTTTGCCAAATGACAATGTTGAAGATCTGAAGAACGAGTTGCCCGAATTCAATTTACACCAACCGTCTGCAGCATACGGCCATGTTATGAGTGGCGAAAAGCATTGGCTCGAACCAAGCTGGGGTAATTTTGAAGATTTCAAGCGTTCCGAAATCCCACTATTTTTCCATCGTCAATATTATGGAAGAGCAAAAGGTAAAGAAAATTATTGCGAATTTAACCAAATAGTTACTCATCCATTAGATTTGCATTGGAGCGAAAAACACAATTCCTACTGCCGTACCGACGACCAGGGCGATGAAGTTGAGATTATCAAAATAATCAACCATGAAGATGTGAGCTTGATATTGGTCAGGCGAAAGGTTTTTGAAAAACTACTTTACTTAGGTGATTGGAGTTTGGTTCGCTATTTTTCATTTACCCGCTTCAATGCTGAGTCGCCAAGCTATGACAGTTTCACTCGGGAACTATATGAGCCTAAAGGATATGATGGAAAATTTGAAATTATTAGGTGCAAGGATGAATACGTAGACTTTAGAGGCGCTCAAATTGAACGCCCATCAACACCTAAAGAGCAACTGCTGTCATGGAAATTCAGTGACAATGAGGAAGAAACAGAAAAGAAATATGCAGAGTTTGTTGTCCACGACTGGAAAAACAAACAAATACTCAAAGATTACTCAATTAATCCAAAAAAATTCGCCAATTACTTTACGAAAAGCGATTTGCCCTTTGAAACCAGCCCCATTTTCTTTAAAGCAGAGGTTTTAGACAAATATAAAAACAATCCAGACAAATATGAATTAGATGAGCGCACCATTTCTTGTCGCGGTGGATGGTATTTAGAAACATACGATATTAACGAATATAATCAAGTCCATACATATGCTGTATATCTCGCTCGACTCCCTTATAAAGAGCAACTGCATTGGTTGCAATACAACGAGGAACCAAAAGGAGCCATTTCTAAACGATCTTTCCAAACAGATTTTGAAGCTAAATTCCCCGATGAGATTCCATTGCTCCAACAACTTCAAAATTCCCTTGAGACACTTGGAAAAATTGAGGTCGGAAAGGAAGGATTGACTATCTGGGCACCAAAAGGTGGAAGCTGGGAATCAGCCAGCAAAGGGCTTCATTATGTTAATTCCGAAAACGCAAATCAATGGCATGATTTTATAATTGCGCTAGCCAATGCGACAAATGAAGGTTTCCCCAAAAAAGCATTGAGTAAGATCGCCTCAAAATTTGGGAATGAAAACAATCAACTTGGCACCCTTGGTTTGTTGAAGTTTATCTTAAAAACCTCAAATAACGAGGATAAAATTCCAATAATCCATGGGGTATTGAACGATCTGCAACTGAAGAGAGGTAAAGGCAAAGCTCATGGCACTTGGGCCACTCCAGTAGGTTCACTAATAGACGATGCAAACAAGACACTTCAGGATGTCATACATGCTATAAATGAGCTGACACAGAGAGTTGAGGCTATCGAGTTGCCTGACGATGAATAAAAAAAATATCACCGAACAAAAGCATTCACCAGACGGCAAGAAGCTCGGCGGCGCTAACGCGGCAAATTAAGGTGGGCCGCTGGTGATGCAGGTCGTTCACGCCGCCTGCGGCGGCGTGAACGCCGAGTTGAGCTGAGCTCGGCGTTAGCTGCTTAATCCCACGGAAAGTGACCGCGAAATCCCATCCAAAATGACCGGCAAATCCCACTGAAAATGACCGGTCAATCCAAGGCAAAATGACCGACGAATCCCATTCAAAGTGACCGATTTTTCATTCAT
>JAJRXD010000009.1 GCA_024276465.1 Deltaproteobacteria bacterium | reverse complement strand
GATTTCCTGACAAATCCCAATACCGGCCCATTAGCTGTTCTTGAAGATAATTATCAGGATATCATTGACAATATTGATGATAAAATAGAACGTGAAGAAAAACGAATAAATCTTTACGAACAGAGACTGAAAGAGCGTTTTGCACGCCTTGAGGGACTGCTGACTGAACTTAACGGTCAAAGCGCTTATCTTGCCGGGGAAATAAAAAAATTAAATTAACAGGACTTTTAAAATTTATATAATTTATTTTTAGAGGAGACAAATCTGTGAACCCATACAACACTGCTAATACCTACAAACAGATGGAAGTTAATACCAGTCATCGGCTTAAATTAGTTGTTATGATATACGATGCTGCAATCGCATCAATTAAACAGGCACAAGCATGCCATCAAAGACATGATCTGATTAAAAGAAATCAATTCATTTCAAGGACACAATTTATTATCAATGAATTAAATAATTCACTTGATCTTCAAAACGGGAAAGAAATTTCAACTTCATTAAGAAAAATCTATCATTTCCTTAACAGGCATCTCAACAGCATTTTAAGTGACAATGATGTGAAAAAGCTGGATGATTCTTTAAAAATTCTCACGAATCTGAGAGGAGCCTGGGAGCACATTACAAAAAAGGCAGGGACGGAAAACAGCGGAACAGTGCCTGCTGAAAACAATGCTGCTGTTTATCACCAGGGCAAAGGCCTGACTTATTGACCGGAACGTGCCGCGCAAGCCACGTCCCGAATGCTTTCGGGATAGGCGGGGAGCCTCACATTTTAGTTATTTGTGAATAACGATACATAATTCTCAACACTAACAACGATAGATGTATTACGATTTGTCCACCCCTGGCCCCCACCTTTTGTAAAGATTGTGTTCAACAGAGAAAAGATCCAGGGCTTTACCAATCGAATGGTTGATTATATCATCTAAACTTTCCGGTTTGTTGTAAAATGCCGGCACAGGGGGAAGGATAACACCCCCCATTCTTGTCACCTTATCCATGTTTTCAATATGACCAAGGTTCAGTGGGGTTTCCCTGAAAAGAAGCACTAACTGCCTCCTCTCCTTTAACACAACATCTGCAGCCCGGCAGATAAGATTGTTGCCGTAGGAGTTAGCAACAGCTGAAAGTGTTTTTGCACTGCATGGTGCTATAATCATGCCGTCTGTTTTAAATGACCCGCTTGAAACAGATGCTGCAAGATCTTTAATGTCATAATAAAAATGGGAAAGAGAAACAGCCTTATCAAGGGCATCCTCGCCAATTTCTTCATTAAATATATACCTGGCAGAGCCTGAAACAATCAAGTGTATCTCAATCTGATCAACTGCGTTAAGTGCCTTTAAAAGGGTCAATCCATATATTGATCCGCTTGCTCCTGTGATGCCAACTATAAGTCTTTTTTTTTTCAATTTAATTTCCCCATTTTCTCTATTAGCCGCAAGCATAAATTTTCCGCGTTTTCCAACATAAGGTCCAGATCTTTTTTTTTAAGATTTTCGACATGGATTCCTGCAGTAGTTACAGTCTTGCAGTTAAAATTGACAGCAATTTTCTCTGCAAACATTGTAGTAATAATATCATCCTTGTGACCAGCAAAATTGAAAACGGAAGTTGTAACGCTTGTGTCCACAGGATCAGCAAGGCTGGGCCTTGGCAATGACACGGCTATTGACCCTATATGTGGTTGCGTGCCTCCCCACACTGATACAAGGACATCATTGCCAATAATTTTAGCTTCAGCAAAAATTCGATGTCTCCCCTTTCCGGCCGAATGCCTGACAGTATCTATTTTTTTCTTATCACTTATCATTCTTGATGTCTCAAAAGTGCTTCATCCCCCTGCAATAGGAGGGAACACACTCAGGGTATCTCCATCCTTCAGTGTATCTTCAAAATCTTTCTGCTTCCCGTTTATAAGTATTATCTTTGGTATTTCATTTGGGATTTTCAACAATCCCAGTACCTCTTTAACAGTGGTGTTTTCATGCACATCAAGCACCTTCACACCTTTTTCGTCTTCCTTAAGATATTCCCTCAATGTTGCAAACAGTTTTATCGTAATTTTCATTGTCAGTACGGAACCTTTCTGTAAATAATCATGTACTCAAAGGCTTTTAATCCGGATTTTAAAATGGCCATCCAGATCATCTCAGACCTAAAATATTATAACATATAACATGTCAAAAAAAAGTTGACATGTTTTTTTTAATTAACTATCTTATAAAATTTATGCATAACCTGTGTTGACGGAGGATACTGCCATGATAATAAATCATGGAAAAAAGTTGAGGCAAACATACCAGCTTTCATCAAAAGAATTTGAGTGACATGAAAAGCATGGTACTGATTCTGCCGACATCTGTTAACCCTTTAATATTACTTTGTTTACAGGACAAATCAAGCCATACTGTAACCTTGTCAACCATTCACTCAATGACAAAATGCCTTTTAACAAGACAGTAAATCGTACATGCAAAAGCCGACTTTATTCACTCTTGGTTAATACAGCTTAAGTCTTTTAGTAGTAGCCTCAATTAACAGAACTTATATAAAAGCATAGAAAGCAGGACACCAGATGAGAATCCTTGGACAGCACATACTGGTTGAACTTTATGAGTGTAACACGAATATCCTCAATGACCATGATTTAATTAAAGCTTACATGGAGGAAGCAGCTGTAAAAAGCAATGCAACTATCGTAAATTCTGCTTTCCACCGCTTTAATCCCCATGGTGTCAGCGGCGTTGTGGTAATTGCTGAATCCCATCTTGCCATACATACATGGCCGGAATATAACTACGCAGCAGTGGACCTTTTTACATGCGGCTCAAGTGTTAATCCCTGGAAAGCATTTGAAGTATTAAAAAACCGACTTGAAGCACTGCATTATACGACAAGAGAGCTGAAAAGGGGGCTTCCTGACTTTGGCAAATTACATGATATTCAAATTGAGCACAAACCCCATGCAGCTGTACAATGACCACTCACTGCAAATTCATACTGTGTGCTGACAAATGACTGATAATTCCGACTGGTTTAATGCAAAATATTCAGAGCATGTTGTTCTTTCCATAAGAATAAAAGAGAGGATTTTTTCAACAAAAAGTAAATATCAAAAGATCGAGGTTCTGGATTCTTTTGAGTTCGGAAAGGTTCTTGCACTTGATGACGTGATCAATGTTACTGAACGTGATGAATTCATATACCATGAAATGCTGTCGCATGTCCCAATGTTTACTCATCCTTCCCCAGGCAACGTCCTTGTAGTTGGCGGAGGTGACGGTGGAGTAATCAGAGAAATTACAAAACATTCCTCTCTTAAACGAGCGTGCCTGTCAGAAATTGATCCTGAGGTTGTTGGTGTTTCTGAAAAATATTTCCCTGAATTAAGCAGATCTCTTGGTGACCCACGCGTTGACCTGGTTTTTAATAATGCTGCAGACCTGATAAAATCCAATCAAAATATTTTTGACATTATTATTGTTGATTCCACAGATCCAATCGGTGCAGGAGAAGAGCTGTTCAGCCTTGATTTTTATAAAAACTGCTTCAGATCCCTCACACACAGGGGAATTCTCTGCGCTCAGTCTGAATCACCTTTTTTTGATCCGGATATAGTCTCCCGTTTATATGATATTGCCAGACAAGTTTTCCCCATTGTCAGAATGTATATAGCTTTTATGCCATCTTATGTCAGCGGGATATGGAGTTTTTTATACTGTTCCAGGCACTATGATCCGATAAACAATTTTCAGGCTGTCCGTTATAACGAAACACCATTAAAAATGAATTATTACAATGATGAGATACACAAATCATCGTTTGCCCTGCCCTCTTTCATAAAAAAACAGTTTGACCTGTGATGGCTAAGTGCTTCAAAGCAATCAACGGGCTCGAACTTGAGCTTTTTATTGAAAAGCTGCTTTATGGTGGTGATGGTCTTGCACATCAGGAAACAATGGCCTGTTTTGTCAGGTTTGTTATACCCGGCGAGAAGGTAATTGCAAGGGTAAACAAAGTTAAAAAGCAGTATCTTCTTACCACACCAATTGAGATATTAACCCCCTCGGAAAACCGCACTGAACCGGAATGTCAGTATTTTAAATTGTGCGGAGGATGTCATTGGCAGCACATAAAATACATTCATCAGCTTTACTGGAAAACAGAGATTCTAAGGGAGTGCCTTTCAAGGATAGCCAGTATTAATGACATACCTGTAGAACCACCAATCCCCTCTCCATCCATATTTAACTACAGATCCAGAAGTTCATTTAAAATCGGAAATCTTAAAGAACCTGTTGTTGGATATTTCCAGAACAAAAGTCATGAAATAGTCCCGGTAAAGCAGTGCCTGTTGTTAGCAGCCCCGCTGAATAATGCATTGAAAAAATGCATTGAATTTTTCAGGCACGATCAGTATCATTTTAACAATATTTCCGAACTGGACATGATCCATATTAATCATTCCGGCCAGGTTTTAATCAGCCTGAATAAAAACAAAAAGGGTAAGGCAACTAAACTCCTTTACAATAATATTACTAACGTATTAAACCCCTTTGAAAATAATTTGAATGAAAAAATCATGGGAATTGATTTCAAAAGGAACATTGATTGTTTTTATCAGGTTAATTATGAGCAGAATCTCAGGATGGTCAGGCTTGTGCTTGGATATTTTGAGTCAATTAAAAACTGCAAAATTCTCGATCTTTACTGCGGGTGCGGTAATTTCAGCCTGTTTCTTGCCCGTTATGGAGCACAGGTGACAGGCATTGACTCAAATGCCTCGTCGATTAGGGAAGCCGTATATAACGCTGAGCAGAACAACATAACAGGCTGTTCCTTTCTGAGAGGAGATCTTAATAATTTCAGCATTAGCACCCTGAATGACAAATACGATGGCGTTTTACTTAACCCCCCAAGGAGTGGATGCTCAAGGCAAACCCTGAAAAAAATTGTGGCCAAAAAACCGCTTATAATAGTTTACGTATCATGCAATCCATCAACCCTTGCACGGGATTTACCAGAACTCATCAGCTCCGGTTACACAATTGAAGAGATACAGCCTGTTGACATGTTCCCTCAAACTTTTCACATTGAAACAGTTGTTAAGCTGAGTTTTGGCTCAGCTTAACCTGCAACCCAGCCAAGGAGATTGTTATAATGAAGGAAGCAATGTTTTATGAGAAATTAAGCAATGACCGTGTACAATGCCGTCTTTGTCCGCACAACTGCATTATAGCTGAGAACCAGCGAGGGGTCTGTGGCGTCAGAGAAAATACTGGGGGAACACTGTACACCCTTGTTTACGGCATGTCAGTTGCCGAGCATGTTGACCCGATAGAAAAGAAGCCTCTTTACCATTTTCTTCCCGGCTCACTGAGCTATTCTGTTTCCACTGTTGGTTGCAACTTTAAATGTCTTCATTGCCAGAACTCTGATATTTCTCAAATACCGGCAGGGAGGCATCCAGTAACAGGCAAAAAGTCTTCTCCTGAAAGCATAGTACGCTCAGCAAAAAAAAGCGGCTGCAAAAGCATATCATTTACTTACACAGAACCAACAATTTATTTTGAATACGCATATGAAACAGCAAAGCTTGCATCCGAAAACGGGCTGAAGAATGTTTTTGTCTCAAACGGCTACATAAATGAAGAGCCGCTTAAAATGATAAGCCCTTACCTTGATGCAGCCAATATTGACATAAAAGCTTTTTCAGAACAATTTTACAATAAAGTTTGTGGCGCAAAACTTCAACCTGTACTTGACTCAATAAAAACATATAAAAAATCAGGTATATGGATTGAAATAACAACACTTGTCATACCCGGCTATAACGATAACCCTGATGAACTTGCGAAGATTTCCAGGTTCATATCTGAACTTGGCAGGGAAATACCGTGGCATGTAACTGCCTTCTATCCCACATATCTTCTTAATGACCAGCCGGGAACATCCGTGGAAACACTCATTCAGGCCAGAAAAACAGGATTGGACACAGGTTTGAGGCATGTATACACAGGCAATATCCCGGGGGGAGAAGGTGAAAACTCATACTGTTATAATTGCGGAATGCAGGTCATTGGCAGGTTTGGTTTTAAGGTAATTGAAAATAATATTGTGGATTCCTGCTGCCCGGGATGCAAAACACCTGTAGACGGAATACTATCATGACTATGGGTTCTGACCCGCACATTTTTTCTGAAATGATTCCATTAAATTGTGCTTTATGCTGTAAGGGCTGTTAAAAAGAACCACCTGTTTTGCAAGCATCTTTTCAGGATTTATTATTATGGGACCAAGCAGATTAGCTGTAACGGATTTGCATTCTTTGCTGATACTGACAATACAAAGCACCACCGCATCATCAAGAGATGAAAGCTTTATTGTCTCCGCATCCTTCTTGTCTATCTCGACCTTGTAGTCCGGCACAGTGTTAAGCGGATCTGTCAGAACAAAAGCAAGGGATTCATTTTCCACTGACTGAAGCCATTTTAAAATACTGTTTTTACTATGTTCAAGAATAACATATTTCCTGTATCCTGAAAAACCCAGTATATCTTCAGAGAAAGTAATAATGCGGGATTCACTTACATCTAATTCGCCAAAGCGCGTAGTTTTTATTTTCAACAAAAAACCTCCTCAGTCATTTTTTTCAAACAGGTTTTTAATTTTGTCAACTTCTGAAACATCAATATTTGATGCATTTATGTTTTCTTCCTTAATCCTTTGATATATTTCTTCCCTGTGAACTTTAATATCAGACGGTGCATCAATGCCTAACCTGACCTGCCTTCCTGTAATGTCCATAATCAGAATGCTTATATCATCCCCGATTTGAATCTTTTCTCCTAATTTCCTTGTAAGAACAAGCAACTTGTACGCCCCTTTGGTGTTTCTTATATATAGTTCAGAAGTGAAAGCCCGGTAATCATTGCCGTACTCTTCAAAGTTGCCTGAAAAACCAGCTCACGCTCTTCTAATTCGGTTACAGCATTCAATATGTCAGCATCTTCAGTGTCTGAAAGCAGCTCTTCGGTCTTGAAATCAAAACTCTCATTCATAATTTCAGCTGATTCCATTTGATTGATTGAAGTTCCTACAATGGACCGTTCTTTAACAATTTGTTTTAAAGCATCGTTTATCTGTGGTAATGCATTCTGTACAGCTTCCTGATCATCATTCTGAAGAGCTGCATGCAGGCCTCTCAAAACATCAAAGACATTAGTCTTATCTAAAAATGCTCTCTGTCCCGTGGTATTAATCGCAACACGTGTACTCTGACTGATGCTTACTTTGATGTTATTATCATCTCCATGATACTCAATATTGAAATTAGTATCTTTTGTAAATGTTTTCGTATCAGTCTTATAGCCTGAAAAAAGGTATTTATCAACGATCTTGGTATTACCAACCTGCATTAGCTGCTCAAACAGCTGCTCAGCCTGAACAGAAAGCAATTGCCGCTGTTCCTTGCTGTAAGTTCCTGTTGCCATCTGCTCGGCAAGAACTTTGGCATCAACAAATATTTTTTCAGCGCTTGACAAAGCTGATTCCGTATATCTCAACCATGTTGTGCCATTGTCAATGTTCTTTTTATATTGATCAAGAGATTTACCAAGAGATCTTAACCCTAAAATCTTAACCATGTCAACAGGATCATCTGACGGACTGTTTATTCTTTTTCCGGAAGATACTATTTTGTTTTGCTTAAAAAACTGCTCATACTGGTTGTTCAGATTATAGACAGACTGTCCATATATCATATTTAAGGTTACACGCATAAGGCAAACCTCCTTATTGGTTTATTGCTTACGACTTTATGCTCAGCAATGTGCTCAGCATTTGATCAAGGGTGGTTATAAATTTTGCACTGGCTGAAAATGACTGTTGATACTTTATCAGGTTAACCATTTCTTCATCTATGGAAACACCTGAAATTGCTTCTCTCCTCTGCTCATACTGCTCCATGACAAAACTCTGGTGAGTTATGTTTTTGTTGGTTTCATCTACGTCAGTCCCAACCTCTCCAACAATAATACTGTAGAATGTATTAATAGAAAGAGTGCTTTTGCTTATAACCGTTAAATCCCTCAAGTCTGCCAGTTTAAGCGCATTTCTGTTATCACCAGCCTCTGTTCCGCCTGTGGCAAACTCACTCGTGGAGGATGAGCTTGCAGATATTCTTCCAGGTGAAAAATCGCTGCTGTCAGAAGACCCAACAGCAATTCCAGTTGTGTCAACTGCACTAAATCCTATGGTTGAGGCTGCATTTGAAGTTGACCAGTTTAGATCAATATTACCTCCGGCTGAGCTATCAGCCGTTATTGTAAATTGTCTGTCCGTACTGTTGTATGCTACGGAAACTTCAAAGCCTGATGCTCCGGCAGATTCAAGGGCGCTTTTAATTTCCTCTGCCAATTCTTCACCTGTGTATGATCCTGAGGTCAGGGTCGCAGCCTCAACCCCGCCGCCGGTCCCGTCATCAAAATTTATAGTATCATTTGAACCTGCTGTGATTGTAAATATTTTATTATTAAATCCAAGGAGAAAATCTGCTGTTGTATCAACATTCTCCCACAACAGGAAAAGCTCATTCCCGTTTGATGGGTTGCTTGAAACAGTAAATTTATTTGTTGTGCTGTCATATCTCACCGAATAGGACTGGCCGGACCCATTCTGCTCGAGCTGAAGTTCTATTTCATCTGCAAGTTCATCTGGTGTGTATGATCCGTTTTGAAGAACAACTTTATAATTAACACCGTCAGTCAGATCACCATCATCATCAAAAACAATCGTGTTGTTCAAACCAGTAACTTCAAATATGTCCTTTGCTGCTGCTATTTTTTCAGGGTCAGTAGCAGTAACCAGATCCATTTCAATGGTTTTGGCAGCATTCTTTACTGTGCTTATTGAAAAAACATCACGATTTTGAGGAAGTGCCCCGTCATCGGTAAGCTTTACTGAGATACCATAAAAACCAATAGTATCATAAGTTGTAACAGTACCAGCCACATTATCACTTACATCATAAAGATTTGTTCCAAATGCACCGCTGTCAACAGCATCAAAACCTAATGTTGATGCTGCGTTTGAGGTTGACCATAAGAGATTAAGATCATGCTGATTGCTGTCTGCATTAACAATTGTAAATGCGCCGTTTTTTGCATCAAAGGTTACAATATAATCCTGGCCGGAGGATCCGGAAGTAGACTCAAGCTGTTTTTCAATCTCAGCTGCAAGCTCCTCTCCCGTGTATGCTCCCAGTGCAAGAGATGCCGTGACATCTCCGCCAATACCGCTGTCATTAAAATTAATTTCTCTGTTGCCGCCGGTTATTTGAAAAATACGTTCTGTATATCTTGCATTGTCGCTCTCATCAGATGCCCCTGGAACAAACAAACCACTGTCAACAGCACTAAAACCTAATGTTGATGCTGCATCAGAGGTTGACCATAAGAGATTAAGGCTGTTAGCATTAGCAGCATCATTTGTAATGGTGAATTTCTGAGAACTCTTACTGTAGGAAACAGTATATGTTTGAGATCCTCCGCTTTTTGCTTCAAGCTGAGACTTGATTTCAGCAGCAAGCTGATCAGAAGTATATACTCCCGAGTCAAGCGTTGCGGTTCTGTCGGTCGCTGTACCATCATCCCTGAAAATAATTGCATCATTTGCTCCGTTTTTAATTTCAAAAAGCTGAGCAGCATAAGTGTATGTGCCTGCTGTTGAATCACTTTCCACAGATCCGTTGCTGGCGATAGCAGCTTTATTTGAACTGTTAAATCCAAGTATGCCGGCAGCTGTAGTTAGTGAATTTTCCCACTTGATATCTATTGAAGCTGTGCCTTTATTTGTTATTTTAAATTTCCTGTCTGTTGCATTATAAGTAACTGTATAGTCCTGATCTGTTGAAGCATATGAATCAAGTTGTGTTTCAAGCTCAGCAGCAAGTTCGGAGGCTGTATATGTGCCATGTGCAAGTGAAACAATTACATCACCACCGCCATCATCAAAAACAACTGTTGAATTGCCTGCATCTATACGGAATATGTATTTCTCATTACGTGTGTCATAAATTTCATATTTTGGTGTCTGAGGAGAGGAACTTACGAATTTCAGCTCAAAATCACTGTTTACAAGTTTAAGAGGATCAGTAACCTGAGAATCATAAATCTTTCCTCCTCCATCATTTTTCCGGTTTGCCTCACTTAAAACAGTGACCTGCCTGAAAAAATAGTTTTCTGTTGTCCCGTCAAGGCCATATCCCTGATAATGTATTTTGTTAACTTCAGTGACAAGAGATGATGCAAGCAGGTCAAGATTACTCAGGTATTTTGGAATAATTTCATCACGTACCTCAAGGATCCCCTTCAGGCTTCCGCTTTTGATCCTGTCAGTTATATCTGTTTCAACTCCATTATCCAGATGATAAATTGTATAAAATCCATCCCTGTCAGCATCGGCTTTAGCTGTAAGCTGCCATGAAAGATTTTCCGACACCAGCGCTCTTCCGGAGCTTGTAAGAACAGTAATTTGTCCGTCTGCAGCTTCAAGGACAGTAGTATCAATCAGTTTTGAAAGCTCTTCTACTCTCAGTGTTCGTTTGTCAGTTATGTCATTTGCATTTGCGCTCTGGCTTGAGCTTGAAAGAACCTGTCCGTTCAAATAAGCAATTTCTTCTGACAGCTGATTAATCTGAGAAACAGTATTCAGTAACCTGTTGTTGGCATCAGTCCTGACAGTTTCAAGATTGAGTGACATGTTTTGGAGGTTTTTGGCAATGCTCTGCCCTGTACTTTGTAAAACAGCTCTTTCAGGTATTCCCTCGGGCTGGGCAGCAAGATCGTTCCACGCATCCCAGAATTTATTAAGCATAAAATTAAGGCCCAGCTCACTCGACTCATTGAAAATGGTTTCGGTCTGTGACATATATGCTTCCTGCGTCTCCCATTTTCCGAGGATACTTGTCTCCAATGCAATGGAATTATTTAAAAATTTATCATAGCTTTTCGTAATATTTCCAAGGTGGGCTCCTCTGCCAAAATAGATCAAACCGATCTTTTGGGCCGGCATGGTTTCAATAACAGGCTTTTGACGGGAAAAACCAGGGGTATTCACATTGGCAATGTTATGTCCGGTTACGCCTATGGCTGACTGTTGCGTAAACAAACCTTCTTTCCCAATCTGCAGTGCACCAAACAGACCTATTCCCATTATTATGCCTCCTCCTTCAACACAGGCTTCACAAAATTATCAGTCTTCAACTGCCCGTTATTTTCATAAAAGGGGCTGCCGGTTGAGGCACAGGACAGCAAAAAAGATATTGAACTTTTAATAGCCCTGAGGGATCCCTTAATAAGCCTGTCATTGGCAGTATTTATTTCCTTCACTGTCTGTGCAATGGACAGCAGCTTAGAGTAAACCGTTTTCATGGGGCTGGCCGCAGGTTCTTTCATTGATTCAATTATTTGTTTCAGTGAGGGAGGAAGAACCTGCTGACCAGGAAGTTCATGATGAATTTTTTCAAGTATCCTGATACAGGTTTCATCAAGAAGTTTTATCTGGAGGATAAGAACTTCCTTCTTTTTGTTGTTTGTATGAAGTTTCTCAACTGAAGAGTTTAATATAATTTGATTTTCTTCGTGGAGAACATTAAGAAGGCTTTTGTAAAGGTCGGTTTCTTTAATTATAATTTTATAAAGGTCTTCCAACAATTTTTTCATGCTATTCACCCGTTTTTTTAACGGGACAAAGGATGGGAGACCTTTTACTTCAAAATGCTTTAAATAAACAGATCCAGAAGGGATTCATTTATAAGGTTTTCAGCAGTTTTTTTGCTGTCAGGCTTATAGGTACCTTTTTCAATGGAATCCTTTATTGCTGCAACCTTTTGTTCCCTGGTGTCAGGAACCGTCTCCAGGACATCCTTTATCCTCTGAAATTCTTTTGCTCTGGGTGATAGATGAACTTCGTCAGCACCTGTGGTCTTGTTTTGCAAAACATTTTTGTCTGCTTCTTTTTCTTTTAAATTTTGCAGCACAGAATTTATATTTATGGCAGGCTCTTCACTGTATACTTTCATTTCAATTTCTCCTCCTTTTGATCAGATCAGTGAGTCTATCATAAATATCGACAAAAACGCAGAAAAACTTAAACCTGTTCAAATAGCCCAGAACTAAATAAATATCTGCCTTTTCAAGCAGAATAGATTTAATTTCAATTTATTCACAGAAACATCATGCAAATTCATTCAAATTTCGGTCTGCAAATCGCCTTTTTCAGGCGGTTGTACACGTATCATCTGTTTGTACAGTTCATCCGCAAGACTGGCTCCTGTGTTTCCTGCAAGAATCTTTGCATATTCCTGGTCCAGCATTGAAGTGTAAATTTCCTCTGCTTTCCCGCCTGAAAAAAGCTCAGACTTTTCAACTGTATTCCTCATGCTTTTTAACATAGACTCATAAAGAACAGCCTCAAACTCATGGCACTGTTCCCTGAGTCTTTTATCATCAGGATCATTGTTCAGTTCAGTGGAAAATTTTGCCTCTGTTTTCAGTTCCGGCCTTTGCTGAACAAAATCAAAGTCTACTAATGTTTCCATGTTTTTCTCATCAGAATTATCAGATTATCTGAAGCTCAGCCTGCAGCGCACCAGCTGCTTTTATTGCCTGAATTATTGCAATCAAATCGCGCGGAGATACACCTATCGCATTCAACCCGCGAATAACTTCACCAATAGTAGGGCCCGATGGAACCAGCAATAATTTACTCTTTTGCTCCTTGACCTCAACTTCGGTCTGGGGAACAACCACAGTTTTCCCTGATGAAAAAGGCAGGGGTTGAGAAACTGCAGGCTGTTCCTTAATTACAATGCTCAGGTTACCGTGTGCTATGGCAATAGTTGAAATTCTGACATTTTCACCCATAACAATAGTTCCTGTTCTCTCATTCAGAACAACTTTTGCCATAATGTCAGGAATTATTTCAAGATTTTCAATACTTGCTATAAACGAAACAATGTTGCCGCTCAGATTTTCCGGGATTTTAACTTTAACAGTCCCGGCATCAATCGGTTCAGCCATTCCTCTGCCGATAGAGTTACCTATTGCCTGAGACATTCTAAGGCAGGTTGTGAAATCAGGTTGATTAAGAGAAATCTGAATACTTGTTCTTTCAACCAAATCAATACGCACCTCTTTCTCAACAATTGCCCCACCCTGTATTTTCCCGACTGTCGGATGGTTTTTTTGGACTCCTCCACCAGCAGCACCTCCAAAAGAAAAACCACCTATTGACAAAGGCCCCTGTGCCACAGCATAAACTTCCCCGTCCGGGGCATTAAGGGGGGTCAGCAGCAGGGTTCCTCCCTGAAGGGTCTCTGCATCTCCAATTGACGAGATATCAACATCTATCCGTGTTCCTGCCTTTGCAAAGGCAGGCAGATCCGCTGTCACCATTACGGCTGCCACGTTATAGACCTTAACGTCATCCGGATTAACCACAATCCCCATCTTTTTGAGCATGCTCAGCTGGCTCTGTCTTGTGAACTCTGTCTTGAATGTGTCCCCTGTTCCATCAAGTCCTGCAACCAGTCCGTAACCTATCAGCTGGTTCTGCCTGGCCACGTTAAAACTTGTTATATCTTTTATTCTTACTGCATGTGCAGCATCAGAAAAACCCAGCAACAGGGCCATAAAGAAAATGCTGCAAACTAAAGGGTAATTGCTGACAAGTCTTATTAATAATCTTTTGCTGTTTTTTATAAGATACATTTCGATTATATTCACTGTGCGTTTATCAGAACGGCCAGACCCAGTCAAAAATTCTATGTCCAAATCCGGGTGCCTGTTTGTCGGCAATTACACCCTTCCCGGAAATGCTTATTTTAGCATCTGCAATAGCTGATGAAAGAACAACATTGTCAAAGGAAACATCCTCAGGCCGAACAAATCCGCTCAACCAGATATACTGTTTTTCATTGTTTATGGTGACCTCCTTCTTACCCTTTATAAACATATTTCCATTTGGGTAAACATCTACAACTCTCACTGAAACAGTTGCTATAAACTTGTCTCTTCTTATTGTCGATCCTGATCCATCAAAAGAATTTTTTGTGGTACTTTCAAGCTCCGGCTTAAAAGGCCTTTCAGCACGTTCGGCTGCTGTTGCTGCCCCGGTGTTTTTCCCCCACAAATTATCCATTCCAAAGCTGAGGGGTGAGCCAAGAAATTTTGTTATGGATGAACTCATGCCGTTTTTTCTTGCAAGCTTTGTTGAAGCATTTCTTGATGCATCAGCAATCTCAATTATTTTAACTGTTAAAATATCATTCATATTCCGTGCTTTTGGATCTCCGTACAGAAAAGCACGTGAATTTTTAGGAGCCCAGAGTGAGCCTTCACAGGGGTTGTCAATAGGCTGCTCGGATTTTTATGCCTGTTTAATAACATCCTCACTTGAAACAGTATTTTCAACTGTGGGTTTTGACATCTTTGTATCTTCTGAAAGGGAAGCACATGCTGATGTCATCCCGGTTATCATGCATAAGAGCAAAAATAAAAAAAACTGCCTTGAGAAGATTTTCATTTAATACTTGACCTCTACTTCCGTGCTGCTTTTAACACAGGCATATATTTTATTATTGGTTGAAAGGTTGCAAACCCTTATCATATCCCCACTGCAGCCATTCTCTAATACTTTGCCGGGAGCAGTGATGCTTAAAAAATCTGTTTCAATAGTAATAGTTACGATATCTCCTTTTTTCAGAACAGGCTCAACTTCAAACATGCTGTGCTTTAATAAAGTGCCGGAAGGAATCCTGCCCTTGGCCCTTTTGCCTAAAACTTCGTTAATATCAAGGATAGCTTTATTGGCAATGTATGTTATATCCTTACCCTGCATCCTGATATCCTCATCCTTTATGATATTGTGCCTGTCAATTATCCCGCTGGATACTGCTACAGGAGCAATTACTGTTATATGTGCTGAAACCCTGACTTTACTCTTAAGAACACCATCAACTGTAAAAAATATTTCGCTGTGAAATCTTCCTAAAAAGTCCTTTCTGTCATGAGGAGAAAAGGTATAACTAACTTCACCTTTTGAGAGCAGCAAAGGCTTTGATATAAAGTTGTCAATTTTCACCCATTCAGTCTTCCATGGCATCTTGTCAAGTATATACTCGCGTGTTATCTTCTCAAGATCATCTCTTGAGAACTCAATATATTCAGAAGAAACTTTAATTTCATCAGGACATACAAAATTTACTTTTTTCAAATCAATGTCATTCAGTTTTAATTTTGCAATAATATAAGCTTTTTTTATTTTTCGTATTTTGCCGGGAAAAGGAGCAATTCCTACAACAATATTTTCAATGTAGCCTATGGATGCCAGGTTGCCCTGAATTGAGGAGATTTCTCCAAGTAAAATTTTGTCCCTGGAAACAGTGCTTTGCTTCTGTATGACAATATCCGTAATATCCTTTGCCATTACCTTAAAATGACCCGATGTACACACAGACACCAGTGTGAAGAACACAAAAAATACTGCAATAAAGATTTTTTTCAGGTCTGTTTTCATTTTTTATTATCTCTTAAGACTATTCACAACCCTCAGCATGTCATCAGATGTTTGAACAACTTTAGAGTTAATCTCATAAGCTCTCTGGCTCACAATCATATTCACCATTTCTTCAACCACACTGACATTGGACATTTCCAGAAATCCCTGCGCTACTGTCCCAAATCCATCCTCACCAGGAATACCGGTAATAGCATCGCCTGAGGCATCTGTAATGGAGTAGAGATTTTTTCCGATATTTTTCAGGCCTGCCTCATTTGGAAACATTGCAAGCTCAATGTTGCCGGCCTCGGTTGCTGCTGTTGATGTTGACTGAAGAACGGAAACTGTTCCGTCAGGTCCTATTGTTATATTAACCGAATCATTTGGGATTGTAATCTCAGGCTCAAGGGGATAGCCGTCTGATGTCACAACCCTGCCGTCTCTGTCAAGCTTGTACGCTCCGGATCGTGTGTATCCGATCTCTCCATCCGGTTTAAGTATCTGAAAAAATCCCTTCCCCTCAATCGTAATGTCAAGTTCATTCATTGTCTGCATAAAATCACCCTGAAGGAAAATATTCTGAACAGCCGCCAGCCTCACACCATGTCCAACCTGTATTCCTGTAGGAACCTCTGTTCCGCTTGAAGATTTTGTTCCAGCAAGCCTGAGCGTCTGATATAAAAGATCCTGAAAGTCGGATCTTCCTTTTTTAAACCCTGTTGTATTAACATTAGCCAGATTATTGGCAATTGTATCAATAGAGATTTGCTGGGCCCCCATTCCGGTAGCCGCAGTCCACAATGCTCTAATCATAAGTACCTCCTGTAATTAATTTCCACCAACTTCATTAATGACTTGCCTCATTGATTCATCTATGGAAGTCATTACCTTTTGATATGATTCATACATACGGTTAAGATCAATAAGATTAACCATCTCCTTCATTACATTTATATTAGACATTTCAAGAAAACCCTGCTTCACAGTTGTATTTTTTGATTTTTTCTCAAAATTGCCTTCGGTTCTTAACGCAAAGAGATTATGTCCCTCTTTACGAAGGATATTCGTGTTATCGAATTCCACAAGATCTATTTGTCCCTTTTGAGTTCCATCTAAAAAAACTGTTCCTTCTGTATCAATTGTTATTTTGCCGGTTCCCAGCTCAGAAAGGCCCTTACCTTTAACAGCAAATCCATCGGGTGTTATCATCTCACCGGCACTGTTCAGGAGATAATTTCCCTGACGTGTATATCGTGTGCCATTGGGAGTTTTGAGCGATATAAATCCCGGACCATCCAAAGCAATATTTAAGGGGTTCCCTGTAAACTTGTGATCACCCTGTTTAAAACTTGTCCTGACCCCAAGGGTTTTTGAATAACTGCCACCAAAACCATGCATGGGTGAATCCATATCCTCAATACGCTTAAGCGGCTGGTGAGAATAAGATGGGGCACCAATAGCATTTTGAAGCTGCATCTCAAAGGAGCCTGAAGACACTTTGTCTGCCTTAAAGCCAGATGTTTTTGCGTTAGCCAGGTTGTTGGCAACTGTATCCAGCCTCAGTTCCTGAAGTTTAGCTCCTGATAATGCTATGTAAAATCCCTGGTTCATCTATTTGCCCTGGTTAATGATCTGTTTTTCCCTTTTGTCAGTTTTTCTGTGCAGAATATATGCCACTATGTTTCCCAAACCTTAACTAAATAAAATAACTTAATCTGTTCTGTTAAGATAGAAGCGTAACATGTTGCTTTAGCATTAACTATATAGATAGTAATGTTTTTATTAAATCCGGATTTTTGTAAAAAAAGAGGGGTAAAAAAAAAGATGTTGAAAAAAAGAGGAATATTTTGCCCATGCATTGCAATATGCAACAAGTTCAATATCCTGGAAATGGAAAGCCCTGATCAGGGCATTGTTCTGAGAACAAACAAGCGGATTTCTGTCATATCTTCTATTGAAAAGCGAATTCCCTCACGGCCAGACCCGCTGTCTTTAACACCGCCATAGGGCATATTGTCGACCCGCCATGATGGCACATCACCAATAACAACAGCCCCTACTTCTAATTTGTCCCACGCCTTGTGAGCCTTATAGATATCACGGGTAAATATACCCGCCTGCAACCCGAAATCGCTGTCATTGATTTCATCAAGCGCAGAATCATAATTACTGAATTTTGAAAGCACTGCCACTGGACCAAAAACTTCATGAGAATAAACTTTTTCATCTTTCGGTACATCCTCAAGCAAAGTCGCTTCAACCATAACACCATTACGAATGCCACCACAGAGAACACGTGCGCCACGGCTGACAGCTGATTTGATCCAATCTTCAATTCGCACAGCTTCTTTCCTGGAAATTATTGGACCTATAAATGTTGCCTCTTCTTTTGGGTCTCCGGCAATAAGTTTTTTTGTGGCTTCAACAAGCTTCTGCTTGAAAGTATCATATATCTCTTCATGGACAACAATTCGCTGAACACTGATACAGCTCTGACCGGACTGATAAAATGCCCCGATAATAATACGTTGCACCGCATCATCAAGATCTGTATCCTTGTCTACGAGACAGGCTGCATTGCCGCCTAATTCCAGAACAACCTTTTTTTTTCCTGCTTTTGCCTTCAGGCTCCATCCAACAGATGGCGATCCGGTAAAGCTTAACAGCTTCAGACGATCATCAACAGTAAACAATTCAGCATCATTGCGGCCACATGGAAGGATTGAAAACGCGCCCTCAGGCATTTCGGATTCTGCAAGTGTTTCACCAATAATCAAAGCCCCTACAGGGGTGAGACTTGCCGGTTTGAGGATAAAAGGACATCCCGCTGCTATTGCAGGAGCAATTTTATGAGCAATCAGGTTTAAGGGAAAGTTAAATGGTGTGACAAATGAACATGGACCAACCGGTACACGCTTCCACATACCGGTGTACCCTTCTGTTCTGGCAGAAATATCCATTGTCAGGATTTCACCGTTCAAGCGCACGGACTCCTCTGCAGCAATTTTAAAAGTATCTATCAGGCGGCCCACCTCACCCCGGGCATCCTTTAGAGGCTTGCCGGCTTCAATGCACAGACTCATGGCAAGTTCATCGAAACGTTCCCGGAAGCGTTCAGCACAGCGATAAAGTATCTCCTGGCGCCGATAGCTTGGCATTTTCCCCATGGCTTCTTTTGCCTTAACACACATGGCAATAGCACTGTCTATTGTCTCAGCATCAGCAACAGCCACCCTTGTGGCAATTTCTCCGGTATATTTATCCGCTACAGCAAGATCAGTATTAGGCTGTTGGGGTTTGTTTGCAAAATAAAAGGGGTAAGTATCTTTCAGCATGTTTGTTTACCAAAATAAATTTTGTTTATAACAGGCATTGGGACAAAACCTTTAAAAATTACTTTTCTCTTTGATTTCATGATTTAAAATTCTGTCATTATCAGAATAGTCAATCGGAACATCAATTAAATCAATACCCTGCCGGTTATTACACTGCTGAATAAGTGGTAATAAATCATCCGTTTTTTCCAGCCGGTGTCCCCTTGCCCCGTAACTTTCAGCATATGCAACAAAATCAGGATTTCCAAAATCAAGTCCAAAGTTCTTAAAGCCCCTGTTGACCTGCTTCCATTTTACCATTCCATATGCATTATCTTTCAGGACAAGAACAACAAGATTCATCCCCAGGCGGACCGCTGTTTCCAGCTCCTGTGAATTCATCATAAATCCTCCGTCACCACAGATTGCCATGACTTTGCAGTCAGGATGAACAAGACGTGCAGCCATGGCTGAAGGAAATCCTGCACCCATTGTTGCCAGTGCATTATCCAGCAAAACAGTATTCGGCTCATGGGCTTTGTAATTGCGGGCAAACCAGATTTTATAAATTCCATTGTCCAGAGCAATAATGCCATTGGAAGGGATAGCCCTGCGAACATCCTCTATAAGCCTCTGCGGACAAACTGGAAAACGGGAATCGTCCACCCCTTCAAGAAGGTGCTCCTCCACATGCTCCTTTACTTTTTTAAAAAAGGAGAAATCCCATGAATTCTGTTTCAGAATACGCTCCTTAATCTGCCAGATACTGTTTGCTATATCACCCACCACCTCAAGCTGGGGAAAGTATACAGGGTCAACCATGGCAGAAGAAAAATTTATATGAATGACTTTGAATGCATCATGTTCCATGAAAAAAGGGGGTTTTTCAACAACATCA
This sequence comes from Deltaproteobacteria bacterium, assembly GCA_024276465.1. Lineage (GTDB taxonomy): Bacteria > Desulfobacterota > WTBG01 > CAIYCZ01 > CAIRTM01 > JAJRXD01. Next base: position 14,793 of record JAJRXD010000009.1, on the reverse strand, counting down.
TGCCCGACATTTATAATCAGATCAGCCTGGGAAATAGCACGGTGCAGAAAATCATTTGAAGAAAGTGCCGCATTGCACAGAAAAAGGGGAGACCGCTCATCCACAACACCTTTACCCATTTGCGTGCTGAAAAAGGGTATTCCTGTTTTTTTAATAAACTGGCTCAGCATCCTTGATGTCATTTTACGGTTTGCAGCAGCACCTATAAGTAAAAGCGGGTGCCTGGACTGCTCAATCATCTCAACAGCCTGCCGGATGGCTTTCTGTTCAGCAATCGGTCTTCGTGTCCTGCTTACCGGAATTATCACTGCTGTTGTTTCTTCAACTGCTATGTCTTCAGGCAGCTCAAGATGTACTGCACCCGGGCGTTCTTCCTGAGAAATACGGAATGCTTCCCTGACACGGGAAGGAATATTTTCTCCACTGATGATTGTTCTGGTATACTTTGTCAGCGGCCTCATCATATCCACTATGTCAACAATCTGGAACTGGCCCTGCTTGCTGCTTTTAATGGGTTTCTGTCCTGTTATCATAAGCATTGGCATCCCGCCTAACTGGGCATAAGCCGCAGCAGTAACAAGGTTCGTTGCGCCAGGACCCAGAGTTGACATGCATACGCCTGGTTTTCCTGTCAACCGTCCATATGTGGCAGCCATAAAACCTGCTGCCTGCTCATGACGGGTAAGAATGATTTTGATGCTTGAATTTCTCAGGGAATTAAGCAGGTCAAGATTTTCCTCGCCCGGAATACCAAAAACATACTCAACCCCTTCAGATTCCAGTGCTTTAACAAACAGATCCGATGCTTTCATTTAAGTTTTCCCTTGTAAACCGCTCCAAACATTTTCAAAAATTTAATGATAAAATAGCGGTGACAGGATTTATCATCAGAATTACATGAGCAAACCAGAACGATTTTATTCTTGTCTAAAATATTGTCCCAGGTATGCTGGTGCTGAACAAAGCTCTTTTCCAGGTAATCAAAGAATGCCTCTTGAAACCTGGCCTCATTTATTTTGCCTAATTTGTATTCAACCAGCAGATGTTTGGGGGGTGCCATGATAAAATGCCCTCCCTGAATTGACACGTCAACGTAGTCATCACCTTCGTAGCCCGCGTCCGCAATAAAAACATCCAGTTTATGCCTGCCCTTTACCCTGTCCCGGAAAGCTTTATCAATCTGTATAGGAATTGCGCCTGCACCCATTGTTTCCCTGTTACATAAGGTGGTTAATATTTTTTTACGAATATAGGGTAAATCAGGCATCAAGTCAACAAACAACAGGATAGATGCTGAGATGCCTGATGCAGAATGACAACTTTTTGCTGGTTTTTAATTTATATGTTTTGATAAAAAGGATTTTATACTGTATGCTATAGCATTTAGAAGTATAGAAGTATAGAAGTATAGAAGTATAGAAGTATAGAAGTATAGAAATTACTGAAAGTGTAATTCCCGGAACTCAAAATTGATGAAGTTGCCGAAATTAAAGTCTGAATGAAAAAAGATCTCTTTTCAATATTCTTAACAGTATTTCTGCTTGCATTTGGAATCAGCTTTGTTGCTCCTCTCCTTCCGCTTCTGCTTAAAAGCATGGGAGCGTCAACCGTAACTATCGGACAGATTCAAACAACCTATTTTTTATCCTTTACAATTACCACAACTGTTTTAGGCAGGTGGATTGACCGGATAGGATCAAAAAAATTAATACTTACAGGACTTTTCATTTCCGGCCTTTCAATTTTTTTAATGCCGTTTATGCCTGACCCGTATTTTTTTTATCTGTTACGTATTTTTCAGGGTGTTGGATCATCGTTTCTGTTTGCACCGACAGAAACAGCAATAAACATCCTCTCTCCTCCAGAAAAAAGGGGGTCCAACATGGGTCTTTATGGTGTAGTATTTGCCATGGGTTTTGCTGTTGGTCCAACTGTTGGATCCACACTCTATTCCATTGATCCAACATTCCCCTTTATTTATGGTTCATTAAGTTTTTTAATTGCAATGGCTGTTCTGGCAAAAGGCTTTAATGAGGTCAGAATTCCTATCAAGAAAAAAGACTGGAAGTTTTTTGATATCATAGGTTTAATAAAAATACCACTTTCTGCTGCCACCTGTTATGCATTTGTTGAAATTTCTATTGCATCGTTTTTATCCCTTTTTCTTGATGAAATTGGGATAAGAGGTACAGCTCTTGGTCTGGTTTTTACATTTTTTGCAGTTGGAGGAGCTGTGTCTCCATTTCCTGCAGGAAAAATTGCTGATACTGCAGGGAAACTTCCAGTCCTGAAATTTTGCGGGTGTTTGCTTTTTGCCGCAACATTCACACTGAATTTTGTTCAGAATTACTGGGCTATCTGTTTTCTGACTTTTTTGGTGGGAATAGTTGCAGGTGCGCTCTATCCAGTGGCTCTTTCTTTGATCGGCGATTATGTCCCCCCTGAAAAAATGGGAACTGCAAACGCGTCCTTCAGCTTTTTCTATGGGATGGGATGTGTTGCCGGACCTCTTGTAACAGGATGGGTTCTGAAACTGTTTTCAATTAAAAGTCTTTTCTATCCCATGACATTTTCGGCATTTGTGTTTGTTATTATTATGACAATAGACAGGTCAAAGGGTAATTTGAAAACAGGATAAAAGGCCATACTGGGTGTGTTAATCCTTTTTCGATGCATGCCTGAGGCCAGATGCAGAATGTTTGAAATCTCTTATCATAGACAACATTTTTTCATCTCTCTTCCGGAAAAGCCTTTTATGGTCCCTTGTTCTGTTTTTTGATATCACATATGAAGTCAGTATTGGCAGAACAATCGTGGTATCAGCATAAACTACAACAGTATCAGGCAGCGCAGCAGGATCTATTTTACCCCAGCTGACAGCTTCATCAGGCGTTGCTCCTGAAAGACCACCTGTATCCGGTCTTGCATCCGTAACCTGTATGAAATAATCATGGCCAGCTTCGCTTAAACCAAGTATCTCCTGAATGTGCGGTTCTGTCTGCAATATGAAATTTTTTGGTGAACCACCACCAAAAACAACAACAGCACTTCTGTGCCCATTCTTTTTTGCACTATAAACTAAAGCTGCAGTTTCATTAACATCGCGCAATGTGTCAATCCTCAATCTGTTATTATTAAGAGCCAGCGCAGAAATATTCATGCCAATTGAGCTGTCACCCGGGGATGAAGTATATATGGGAACATCATGTTCATAGGCAACAGACAGTATACTCCTGTCTGCCAATCCCAGTTTCTTTTCCCTCTCAGCAGCAAACTTCCCTAAAAGGTTGTGGATTTCAGCTGTGCCCATTTCCTTTTGAAACTCTTTGCTGGATAAAACAGTTCTGATAAAAACATCTGTTGAGAGAAGAACTTCATATTCAAATAACACATCATATATTCTTATCACTCCATCTTTTTTAAGCCTCCTGTCATCAACATTCGGTGAGCCTCGGTACAGTGATTTATCAAGGCTGAAATGAAGGTCATGGTACAAAACCGCGCCTGTGCTCACTATCCAGTCAATTAGACCGTTTTTGATTAAAGGAATAATACATGATATGCCCAGCCCGGCAGGAGTCAACGCACCGGCAAGGCCTATCCCTGTTAAAACACCTTCCCTGCATATTTTACTGTCAAACAACTGACAGGCCTCTCTGATTCTGCCGGAATTATATGCAAGAAATGTCTTGTCAACCATTTCAGACAGGGACATAGAACCATGAATTGGCAGTGGATCTATTTTCATTTGTTCATCAAAATGTTTTTTCATTCATTATCCCCGTTAAACCCAAGGGTTCACAGTTGGACATTTTACCAGGCCATCAATATTCTTCCTTGCAATACTGAGTTCAATTTTTGTATATAATTAATTTCTTGTAAAGGAAAATATCAATGAGGAGTCCTGTTTATGATCACAATTGATGATATACGAACATTATTTCCCAGGCCCAAAGGAGAAGAAGAAAAAATATTAGAGCTGATAAAAATGTTTCTCAATAAAATTGAGAACAAGAAACATGGCACTTTCATTGGTAAAAAAAAAGAAATTGACTATGAAGCTCTTATTAAAAATGCTGTTTTTTCTGAACAGATGCTCTCTGAAAAAGATGTTATTGACCAAATCACAGAACTGTATGAAGGAGTGCCTTTGTGGGGACACCCTAAAACTCAGGTAAATGTCGTTCCCCCACCAACATCAATCTCCATAGCTGCTGCAGCACTTGCAGCGCGGTTTAATGAAAATTCAATATGGGACCACTACGGAATGAGTGCCGCACAGTCTGAAGTTATGGCAGTAGGTATGCTTGCAGACCTTATAGGGTTTGACAAGTCCATGGCAGGCGGTGTTTTTACGTTTGGCGGAACGGGTTGCAATCTTTATGCAGCGCGTATCGGTATCGAAAAAGCTGATCCTGACGCAAAAAATACCGGTATCAGGGACCGCATTCACTTCTTCTGTTCTGATATTTCGCACTACAGTATCAAGTCCTCGGCAATCTGGACAGGAATCGGGTTAAACAATATAAAGGTTATTCCTTCAAATACTGACAATATTATGGAAATTACAGAGCTTGAAAACAAGATGGAGGAAACAATAAAAAGTGGGGCAAGGATAGGAACTGTTTTTGCAACCATGGGAACAACTGATGCATTTGGAATTGACCCCTTAAAGGAAATCGTAAAACTGCGTGACAGAATACAAAAGAAGCTGGAATATAAAATCCATGTCCATGCCGATGCTGTTATAGGGTGGCCATATCTTACGTTTAAAGGTGATGATAATATCAGACGATTTCCAAGTCCCCTGCAATTTGAAATTATGCATGTTGTTTCTAAAATGACTGAATTAAAATATGCTGATTCTGTTGGAATTGATTTTCATAAAACAGGGTGGGCTCCATATTTATGCAGCGTCATTGTAGCAAAAAACATGGAGGATTTGTTTCTTCTGCAAAAATTTAAAAAAGATATGCCCTATCTTTATTACGGTAATGGTTATCAGCCGGGAATGTTTACTCTTGAATCCAGCAGGCCAAACTATGCCCAGAAAGCACTTATAAACATGCTGCTTCTTGGAAAAGAAGGATATGAGGTGCTGATTGCTCATCTGCTTTCCGTATCAGATTATCTGCGTACAAAAATTGAGGACAGTAGAGAGATCAGTTTGTTAAATCGACACAATCCTGCCTTTGTAACTGATTTTCGCATCTATCCTGAAACAAAATATGCAGCGGATGGAAGTTTGCTGTTTGAGAGAGAGCTCCAGGATAAAACTGATAATGAATTTACAGAAAAGGTTAATTTATACAATCAAAAAATTGCGCAACATATGATCCTTGAGGCTGGACAAAAAGGAACTTCAATACTTTCCTATACAGATTCCTACAAAACAACAAAAAAAAGAAAATGATCATTGCCATCAAATCTTATCCCATGAGTCCTTTTACAGACAATGTGCATATGGATGAAGTGCTTGAGGATTTATATAAGGCAAAAGCAGATGTTGACAACAATATTTGTTAACAGTGGCTGAACGAAAACTCCTGATTCAGGTTAAAATCTGATCAATAATTTTCTGTAGGAGCGCCTTCAGGCGCGATATACGCAGCAACAGGTCTGTTTTTCGCGGCTAACGCCGGCTCCTACATACGCCGCGCCAACAAAAAAACAGGGTTTCCGTTCAGCTACTAATTAGATAATCTGAAAAAGGCTGGATTTGAGTTGACAGTAATTCTATGATGCCATACAGTGAACATAAGGGGTACATGGGTAATTATGAAAAGTGTTTCAAAAGAAATGGGGAGACAAAATGGGCGATAAAGGCAAAAGAGATAAAGGCAAAAGAGAAGAACAGAAAAAAGGAAAGAAAACACTGAAGGAAAAGCGGAAGCAAAAAAAAGACAAATGAAATCGATTTGTACAAATTGAAGATAAACACAAACCGAAAATTCAGTTCATAAGGGGATTGGGTGGAGTACGCCAACAACCCGGCGAATTGGAAGCATCAAAAATTGAACCTGATCGGGCAAAGAGCGAATCCGACTGAGCACGTTAACATACAGATAACATCCTGGATACACTGTTTAATTGGGGTTATGCGATACATTTAACCCGGATTTTGCAGCAGGCTTCTCAGGGAGGCGCAGAAAACCGCGGCAAAACGCCTGATTGGAGCGATTTTGCGACGCAGGCATATTATTCACTTTTTTAAAATATCCAGAAGTTCCTTTACTCTTTCAGGGGTAGGAATATTATACGGGCACTTTTCTACACACTTGCCGCATTCACTGCAATTTTCGAGGGCAGAAATCATGCGCTCTGCCAGCCCTAAAGTATATGCAACATCATCATCCATTGGTTTGCCATAGCACTTCATGTGAATCATATGAACAAAAGGAATCATAATGCCCTTTTCACATGGCATACAGTATGAGCATCTTCGGCAGAACTCCTTTCCAAGAACAGACACTTCTTCCTGAAGTTTCCTGACCTCTGCCTGAGAAAGATGCTGCATCTTTTCAAAAACATTAAAATTATCTTCTAATTCCTTAACCGATGCCATTCCAGGGGTTACAACACCTACCGGGTAGTCAAAGAAAAACCGGAGTGAGAGCGCTTTGCTCTCTATTACCCCACCAGCTAAAGGCTTCATTATCGATGTGGCAACTCCAAGACTGTTGGCAGTATCAAGCAGAGAATCCAGTGGCTCTCTTTCAATAACATTAAACGGAAACATTGCCATCTCGAACTCTCCTGTCTTAATAGCCTCTGTCATTGTAACATGGTTGTGTCCTGTTATGGCTATATGTCTGATTCTTCCCTTTCCCTTCTGCTCTTTTAAAAAATTGAGGGGGTCCCCCATAACAGTCTCAAGCTCCCTTTTCATGTTTACCGCGTGGAATCCGTAAAAATCAATGGTCTTAATTCCAAGCCTGTCAAAACTTTGCTCGAATTCTTTTTTAAACGCATCAAAGCTCGTCTTGCAGGCTATGGACCGGGAAGTAATCACAAAGTCGTTGTCTCTCCGGGACAGAACTCTTCCAAGCTTTTCCTCACTATCCTGATAAGCAGATGCTGTGTCAAAGTAATTGATGCCTATCTCAAGCGCCCTTTCAATTATAACATCGGACTCCTGCTCAGACACACGGGGTAAATACATTGCACCGAACCCCATGGCTTTTACTTTAATGCCGGTTTTACCCAGTATAACATTCCTCATTCAAACACCTCCTTATTCTCTTTCATCAGTCAAATTCCTCCAGTTGTCACTAAAGGTGCTTCAGACAGAATCTTCCTGTTAAACATTAATCCTTCAAGATGAACAAGGTTTTGGGAAATGATGTTTGTATTGTTTCTGATCTGAATTCAGTGAGCATAAAAGAACATTGTACTTTTTTTATATCTCAAACCAAACAGGATACTGATTATGTTTAAAAAAACAAGGGCAGGAATCTTTCTGATCCCTGCCCTTGTAAGAAACTATCATCTGTTACTGTTAGCACTTAACGTGAACTATCTACCTAACAGCAGATAAATCAACCTCGGAACAGCATTTGCCGGACCATGCTCCTTGGAAGCTCCGGTAACGTCAAGCTCTTCCAGCTTGTACCTGTACAATCTTCCGTTTTGAACATCACTATCTGAAAATTCATAATCAACTGTAGTTTCAATGCTTCCCCTGGCTGAAATAATGTCAGGATTAATCTGTTTAAATGTTCCTGACTTATCCTGTGCACGGAGAACATTGTATCCCATAACACCATCTTCAGAAATAGCTGTCCACTTGATAGTAACACTACCGTTTGATGGGATAACCTGAAAATCGATCTCTTGTGCCCATGTTTGAACACAATCAGGATCTGCATCATCTACAAGACCGTCACAGTCATCATCCATTTGATTATCACATACTTCAGATGCTCCAGGATTAATTGAGGTATCATTATCATTACAGTCAGCATCAATACAATCCTTACCATCGCCATAACCATCAAGATCTCTATCAATACAGTCTATGCAGTCATCAGCCTGTTTATCGCAATCTTCATCGATTCTATTACCGCAAATCTCTTCTGCACCGGGATTAATTGACGTATCATTATCATTACAGTCTATCGGGCCACACTGGCCTCCTTCTACAGCATATCCATCGTCATCCGCATCTGTGCACATGCCTGTTCCGTACAGTGCAATCCGTGTTGAACAGGTATTTCCAGCACCGTCTGTAACAGTTATAACTCCGGTACCATCAAGCCGGCTGTCAGTCAACGCAACAGAGTAGGACACGTTACCGTCTCCTGGTACAAATGGATCAACTGTCAGCGTCAGGTTAACAGATGGGTTAAGAGTAACAAAAAACATACCAGTATCTTCATCTATCATTCCATTGCTGTTAAGATCTTCACCCGGGTCAAGGACACCGTTAGCGTTGATATCCTCACTTGGCCTGTCATCAGATGCTGTACAGATTCCGTCAGCATCACATCCACATTCAGGTGAGTTTGCATCCCCAACAGGATTAATAAACTCAAACAGAGCTCCGCCTGGATAAATGTATGAGTCAGCAGCGTTGTAGCCCTCAACCGTAATACCGTGAAAACCGTCTGAGGTTGTCGTGTGCGTACCATCACTCAATTGAACTGTGGCATATGAAAACCCGCTGGTCCCAATAGCACTGAAGGAGGCTGCAGGAATAGCAGTACCGTCAAGCATCAGAGAGCCAACATCGCTGTTCTCAGCAATAACATTCAGCCAGTTCTGTGAAAACTGGCTACCACCCACAGTTGAAAAGGTATAGTAAGAGAGATACTGATCTGCCGGGATCATGTTGCCCATGGCAGGATCACCTGTAGAATTGCCTGCCAGGCAGACCCCTGTCATGAACTGTGTCACAAAAATCGGGTAATCACCGCTGATAACATGACCGCCTGTGAGCTGTGCAGTTTCAATAAATTCCCCGCGGTTGATAATTCCCTGGCTGATACCATCAATAAAAATTTCAGTATTATCAGCCGAGGCAAGAATACGGTAAATTGAACCTTTGACACGCAGGGGGAGGTTACCAACTAAAATATCACTGCCCCAGCTCTGAACAGGCTGGGCAACCTCAAAAATATGATCGCAATAACAGGTGCCGTTAGGAACCTGTGTACAGTTATTGCCGTTTGTAAAGCCAACAGGCTTGTCTGATTCTATGATTGTTCCTGTTAGATCAGTTATCGTACTGCTTTTTCTTGAATACCCCTCACCACGCTGCAGGACTTTAACAAAGGGGGCCTGGCCTGGCTCGGTAATTGTGACTGTTGTATTGTTATACGCAGCAACTACGACATATTCGCTGCCACCGAACATAGGGTGATACATCATGGCAATATACTCGGTATTCATGGTATCTACAGGCAGTGCAAGTGCAGCATCTGAAGTAAAAACAGATCGGTTGATCATATAACAGACAAATTCCTTTTCTGCAAAAGCACGTACACAATTGTTCACAACCGATCCTGAACCCCAGGACTGAGCTGCACTGTTTGGAAGTGCTACTATAGTAACTGCTCCTGGATTCACTGCCACAGTTGTTGTAAATACAGGTGAGTTTACAGGATAGTTGATAGTTACACTGGTTGAAACATCACTTGTAAGATGCAGTTCAATGTTTGGAGTGGAATAGTTTTTAAGGAAACCCATTATAAAATCAGTTCCCTTGTTATCCAGGGTTTGACTAAAAACACTGAGCGGTTGGAATAAAATTAATGCTGCACTGAAGAGATAAAATATGTTTGATTTTTTAACTCTTTCAGACCTCCTTTTGAAAAATTTTAAGTGTTTTTTAAGGGATACTTGTTTGTTTTTTTTAACCCTCCTTTCATGCATAAACTGTTTTTTTTAACGTTGTTATATCCGTTATTAATTGAGCTATATCCTTTTTATTTTGATTGTTTTGTTATAGGCATTTAGATAAAAACAGCGTATAAAAAAGTCTATTATAGCAAACTAATTATTTTATGGTTGCAAACAATATTACATATTATTTTCTAAATGTCAAGAAAGTATCATCAGAATCTGCAATCCAGACAGTAAAAAAAAGAAAAAGCTGTATTTCCGGTTCATCGCACAATTTTTTTGTCTTGGCCAGTCAATTATTTCATAAAATCATTGAACCATTAAGTGTGTAGGATTTGTTATGCCTGAGGTGGGCGGACCAGGGCATAACTGTTCCAGCTCACATGGTAATGGAAGATTCCAAATTGTTTTATCTGGTAGGATTAAAGTTTCTGTTTGATCTATCCTCCCCGAAATTTATCGCGTTGTTTAAATCTTCCAATCCATTTTTTCAGCCTGAGTCTGGCCTGTTCGCTTAAGTCCACTATTATTTCTGTATAGGAGTCTGTCGGACTTACAACAAAATATTGACAAACGTAATTTGATAAAAATTATCCTAACGAATAGCGTTTTATCCATCGTCCCGTAAGACGATAAAGGAAAGACTGAACAAAGAGGATATCAGGAAATGCTAAAAAATCAACTTGATAAAGGCAATAAGGGATGATGGATAAAATGTGGTTGAACAGAGCCGTTTCTGAGACACTTTCTCTATGGGGTTTATATGTGTTGTGGGATTCTTTGCAGCAGGAAATACCACGGGCATGAAAGATGGTTTTTGAATAAAAGGTTAATCGAAACCAAAAAATGAAGTTGAACAATAAGAATGCTGCTGAATTTCAAAGAGTCCATATAACGAATTTCCCTGAAAATGCTAAAAAAGGTTACACCTGTCCTGTGCGTAATCGGTTTCAAATGGAAAACAATTAACATTTAGAGTCATTTCTGATTTTTATGTTGAGTCCAGAACTGATACTCTGTGAATTTTCATTACATCAATCATATGGCCATTACCACATTTGGGACAAATGGATATGTCTACACCAGTGAGCCTGAGCATTATCTGTTGAACAGTTTCATTGAGCTTTTCAGTGAAGACCGTGACCGCATTTACAAGCTTGCGAATCAGCTCGATGTTGCTTTGCTTATCCCTGTGGAACATAAAACCGAAATAGCGGATTTTCACAAACCTCTGTGGCAGAACATGCAAAAGAAATCGCCTTATAAACTCCCGGGCTTTAAGAGTCATAGGCTTTGTATTATTGTTGTCTTTGCGATCCTTGTAGGAAAACGTGACCATTGCATCGGAAACAGCCAGAATACGATGATTTGATATGGCCACTCTGTGTGTGTAGCGTCCCAGGTATTCAAGCACCTGCTCAGGACCTGCAAAGGGGCGTTTGGCATAGACAATCCATTGTTTGTTTTTCAGATCATTGATCAGGCGGACAAGGCTTTCATCAGAGTCTGACCAGGCCGTATTGCCCGGGGAAATCAATTGATTTTTTTCGTATGCTGTTAGAAATTTTTGTATATACAGTTTTCGAAATGCCTTTGCCAGTGATTTGGTTTTGAACAGGAACTTTTTTCTGGCCGGTATCCAGCGCTTTTTGTCGAAAGACAGCACCCCAGCAGGAATAAGACAATGCAGGTGAAAGTGATCCATAATGGTCTGAGACCAGGTATGCAGCACAGCAATAAATCCCGGTTGTCCTTCAAGACGCCATTGAGGGTCCCGTGCAAATGTCTGAAGTGTTTCATTGACAGCTTGAAACAAAATATTCAGAAGTATCCTCTTGTTGTATAGAATGATCTGGTTCAAGTCATGAGGCAGGGTGAACACCAGATGAAAATAACCGCATGGAAGCAGCTCCGCTTTGCGGTCACTCAGCCATTTTTCTTTGGTCATTGTTTGACATTTAGGACAATGGCGATTACGGCAGGAGTTATAAGCATTCTGCTCATAGCCACATTCAGTGCATCGTTGAATATGTCCGCCTAAGGTGGTCGTGCGGCATATTGAGATCTGGCGCATCACCTTTGACTGTTCAAAGGTAATGTTATGGTTTTTCCGATAATCTTCGCCGTAAAGCCGGAAAATATCAGCCACTTCCGACTGAGCAGTGTTTGAACGGATTGATGGGTGTTGAGCATCATTTTTTGATAACATATCTCTGCCCTCCTATATGTCCAGATTATCCAGAGGGCTTTTGACAGAAGCTATTTTTTCCCTGGTTGTATGCAGATACCTGGAGGTGGTCACCAGGGCGCTATGTCCCATCATCTGCTTGATGGTATAGATATCAACACCCTGATCCAGGAGATGGGTGGCAAAGCAATGCCGCAGTGTATGAATACCATTTCCCTTGTTAATCCCGGCTTTGTTTTTGGCGTTGTTATAGATTGCTTGAGCAGTGGCTATGGGCATAGGTTTGTCTTTGCCGAAAAACAGCCATGAATGAGGGTGACAGGTCTTCCAGTATGTTCTTAATTGATCAAGAAGGCTTTGCGGCAATATTGTGTAACGGTCTTTTCTGCCTTTGCCCTGCTCAACCCTGATCATCATCCGCTCGCTTTCGATATGGTGGGGTTTTAGATGGACAACTTCACTCACCCGAAGACCTCCGCCGTAAACAGTCATCAGCAAGGCACGGTGTTTAATATTGGATGCCGCTTTCAGTAGATGCTTAATTTGTTCTGTAGCCAACAGTTTAGGCAGCTTTTTTGTCTGGGCCGGGATGGGATATGAAACCGGGGTTTATCCCATTTGAGAACCTGGATATAAAAACAACGAAGCCCTGAAAAAGCAACGTTTACGGAACTCCAGGCAAGTTTGCGTTTTTTAATCAGATGAAGCAGGTATGTCTGAATCTGATCGTTATTAAGTTTATCTGGAGAAAAATGATAGTATTTTGCCAGACCGGTAACAGCGCTGAGATAAGCCTCCTGGGTTTTTGGGGAAAATCCCCGCAGAATCATGTGGTCATTAAACTGTTTTCGAAGTATAGTGCTCATAATGCCTCCTTTATGGTGTAAGGATTAAATAAATCTCTGGCCGGATATCCCCTGTAGATATCCGGCCAGGAGGCATTATAATGAAATTGGGCGGTTTGGTTTATGAAAATTTAAAAAGATAGAAAAAACAGGGTGGAAAGTACTTCCGCGAAGCGGTTCTGTTCAACAGTATTTAGAAAACATGTTTTCACATGGGAGATATTATGAAAGAGCTTGTCAAAAAATTACTGGACAAAGATATTACCCGGCGTAATTTTATTAAAAGCCTGACTGCCATAGGATTCAGCATGAATGCAATTGATTCAGTTCTGAATACTGTTGCTTATGCCGATGAGACACTGCCCAGTGAAGGAACAGACTTCAGAGGGACAGGGTCAGAAGTGCTGCTTGAAACTCTTAAAGCTGCCGGCATCACTTACCTCTTTAACTCTAACAGTACAGGACAATATTCTTTATATGATGCCCTGAGCGACAGGCCTGAAATGAAACTCATTCTCGCACTGGAGGAGGGTCAGGCTGCCAGTATGGCACAAGGGTATGAGTTGGGGTCAGGCAAACCTGCTGCTCTTTTTATACCAGGCATCGGCATACCCCATGCCTCTAACAATCTCTACAATGCATGGAAGGATCGATCTTCAATTGTAGTCTTAACTGACGGCGGGTTTAGTAAATTTCAGGGCCGTGACATGTTTGAACAGGTTGACGACTGGCTGGAACCAATGGAACAGTTCACCAAGTGGCGATGGCAGGTTAAATACTCCAGGCGTATCGGAGAAATGGTAAGAAGAGCTCTAAAGGTTGCTGCTACTCCTCCAGGCGGACCGGTCTACATCAGGTTTCATTCAGATCTTCTTGCAAAGCGAAACATTAGTGATAAAATTTATCCTAAAACCATGTTCCAGATTCCCATTCAGATCCAGCCAGATCCTGAACTGATTGAAAAATCCGCCAGAATGCTTATTGAAGCAAAAAGACCTTTAATCCTTGCAGGTGGTGAAGTAACCCGCTCAGGAGCCAATGTTCAGCTTATAGAACTGGCTGAACTTCTTTCAACTCCGGTTTCTCAGGGAATAAGCTGTTTTGGTGACTTCCCTTTCAGACACCCTCTTTTTGCAGACTTCTACGGTATGGGGCCCAACAGCTATGCTGCTGAAATCGATATGTTATTGAATCTGGGATCTCTCATGCCAGACCCTGGTTTTATAACAAATCCTGTTCCGTCCTCCTGCAAAGTCATCCATGCCCGTATTGAATATGGAGATATTGCAAACATCTACCCGACTGATGTGGCAATTGCAGCAACCATGAAGGAAACTATAAATGCCTTAATAGATTCTGTTAAGGGTATGCTGACTAAAAACAGAATTAATACAATAAAAGCTGAGCAACTGGAAAATGTAACTCGCTATTTTGATAAAATCCGGAAAAAACGCCGGGAAAACGCCAGGAAAAACTGGAACTCAACTCCAATTTCATGGGAACGTTTATCCTATGAGATGGACAGGGTTTTGGAAGCTGATGCATGTATTGTTTCTGAGCTGGATTCAAGGACCCCGTACTACTGGATGGATTTTGCAAAAGGAAAAAAGACTCTTATTGGACAGACCACAGGTTTTGCCCTTGGATGGGGGGTGGGTGCATCCCTGGGCATAAAAATCGCCCGTCCTGACACTCAGGTAGCCTGCTTTGTTGGAGACGGATCAATGCTGTTTGGACAGCTGGAATCTCTCTGGAGTTTTTCGAGATATGATGTTCCGGTAATTATTGCTTAATCCCACGGAAAGTGACCGCGAAATCCCATCCAAAATGACCGGCAAATCCCACTGAAAATGACCGGTCAATCCAAGGCAAAATGACCGACGAATCCCATTCAAAGTGACCGATTTTTCATTCATC